>DATBNH010000308.1:0-4366 GCA_036554405.1 Cellvibrionaceae bacterium
TAAAAGCGCTCGATGATTTTGTGTTCGGGCACGTTGTGACCACCCTCGGCAAGCCTTTGTGCTACCCGTTCTATACAAATTGCCGCTGTTTCTACACTGATATGAATCAACTCTACCCGATATCCGGCGTCCCGAGCTCTATGGACCAGTTCGGGTTTGGAGGGGTGAGAAAAAGTGGACTCCCAAATAAAACTTTGGCGCTGGGCCAGGCAGAGTTCACGACGCTCGGCGGCCAGTTTGGCAGCCACATAGGAGGCTGCCATATCAGGGTCTTTCATTTCCCGGTGCTGAATAATATCCGCGTTGATAAACGGTAAGTGCGGGTGGTTTGACTCCAGCTCATTGAAATAAAAGGTAGTTTTTCCGGCGCCATTGGGGCCGGCAAGCACGATCATTAGGGGTACATCCATGGTTTTTCCCTCAGATTTTATCGTGATCAAATTGTAGGCTATTTAGCGGATTGGAACAATCCGGGCTGTCAGACCCATAAGAATACGGGTGACAGCAGGATACAGGCAGCTTATAGTGTCGGTGAATATTGCTCGATTGGCAGGGATTGTGCTTACGTAGATAAATACTGGAGGCAATCCATGGCTTATACGTCACCTGCGTGGCCGGAGTATTTTCTGGCCCGCGGATTATCACCCACGCAGCAGATTTCAGCACCCGAGCTGGCAGCCACTTGTGGCCTTGAGCCGGAACCGCTCGGCGATCTACTGGCTGTTTATCAGCCGCTGGCGGGCTATTTGGCCTGCGAAGTTGCCAAGGCCGAGCAACCCTTGCTGATTGCTATCAACGGCGCTCAGGGCACGGGTAAATCTACCGCGGCGGCTATACTCAAGGCACTGTTGCAAACCGGTTATGACTTATCGGTGTGCGCGCTGTCTATTGACGATTTATACCTCGGCCGCGCGGAGCGCCAGGTGCTAGCTGAAGAGGTGCACCCGCTACTGGCAACCAGAGGAGTACCCGGTACCCATAATCTACCCCTTGCCCTGGATCTGCTGCGTGATTTACGTCAGGCTAATACAAGTACAGTTACCAAGGTCCCCCGTTTTAATAAAGCCACCGATGATTGCTACAGCGAGGCAGACTGGGACCGAGTTGAGGGGCGGCCCGATTTGATCCTGTTTGAAGGCTGGTGTGTGGGCGCGCGCCCACAGCGGGCATCCGATGTATTACCACCTTGTAACACGCTGGAAGCCGGTGAAGATCGGCAGGCGATCTGGCGGTTACATGTCAATCAGCAGCTGCAGAGCTATCAGGCGTTGTTCGAGCAAATCGATAGTCTGATTATGCTCAAGGCACCTTCCTTCGAGCAGGTCTATGAATGGCGCCAATTACAGGAAGACAAGCTGCGCAAAAGCATGAATCCCGCAGCATTGGCAAACTCGCGGGTGATGAGCCCCGCTGAGATAGAGCGCTTTATTGCTCACTATGAGCGCCTGACTCGTTGGATGTTAAGTGAAATGCCGGGACGAGCTGATGCTGTACTGTCGTTAAACGCCCAGCATCAAATCGACGCTATTGCCTGTCACCTGTTATAACTGTCAAATAAGGAAACCTTGTGCAGCCGATTGTTGTATTTACCGATCTCGATGGCACCTTGCTTAATCATCACGACTACGCTTACCAAGATGCACTCCCAGCCATTCACAGGCTGCGCGCAGAACACATCCCACTGATTCTGGTCTCCAGCAAAACTCGCGCGGAAATGGCCGATTTATGCCGCGAGTTGGTAATCACCGACCCCTATGTGTGCGAAAACGGCAGCTTGATTGTGCTACCCAAGCACTGGGCCGAGGATTATCACGTGCCACCGGTGGGCTTGGTTGAAGAGGCCGATTGTCTGTTGGCCTATCGCGGTGCCCAGCGTGATGGCATTGTGGCACTGCTGGCGACCCTTGCCAGTCATTTTGATTTTACCGGTTTTGCCGATATGTCGGTAACCGATGTTATCGATGCGACCGGCCTTAGTGAATCGTCGGCGGCTAAGGCGATGCAGCGTGATGCCTCAGAGCCATTGTTGTGGCACGATAATGAGGCGGCTTTTGCCGAGTTTGCACAGATTTTGGGCGAGCGCAATTTGCGTGTGCTCAAAGGTGGGCGTTTTTACCATGTTATGGCCAGTTGCGATAAAGGTGATGCGGTACGGTATTTGCTGAGGCTATATGAGTCCCATTATGGGGCGAAAGTAAAAAGTATCGCCTTGGGTGATAGCCCCAATGATCTGATCATGCTAAGAGAAGTTGATCAGGCGGTGGTGATGCCGCACGATGATGGAACAATAATGCATGATCACGCGCTGTCAGGCGCGATCAATGCACCTTACGCGGGCGCTAAAGGTTGGCGAGCCGGTGTTGAACAAGCGTTGGAGCGACTGCAAACTAACGAGGAATAGAGCCATGAGCGATTTTTTTCAAAACGGACGTATTTCCACCTTACACAATCTGGGTAATCGGCCCATCGAAGAATTGGAGGCCGAGCTGGTGGAGATGGGTAAACAAAAGCCCATGTGCTTGATTCTGCCGTGTTTATACTCTGAGTTGGAAGGCCCGGCGCTGGGTAACATTGTCGATGAACTGTCAAAAGTGCCGTTTCTCGATGAAATAATTATCGGCCTCGATCGCGCCGATGCTGAGCAATACCGCAAAGCCAAAGAGTTTTTTTCGCGCCTGCCGCAAAAGCATTCGATCTTGTGGAATGACGGCCCGCGGCTGAAAGCTGTGGATAAAGTGCTCGATGAAGTGGGCCTGGCGCCGCGCGAGTTGGGCAAGGGCCGCAACGTCTGGTATTGCCTCGGCTATGCGCTGGCTAAAGGTCGCGCCAAGGCCGTGGCTTTGCACGATTGCGATATTGTTACCTTCAAGCGCGACATTGTGGCCAAACTTTTTTATCCAGTGGTGCATCCCACCTTTAACTATGTATTTTGCAAAGGCTATTACTACCGCGCCGCTAATGGCAAATTAAACGGCCGTGTCAGTCGCCTTTTGGTGACGCCGCTGGTGCGTGCTCTGCAAAAAGTCTGCGGACACGATGACTATCTGGATTTTATCGACAGTTTTCGCTACCCGCTAGCCGGTGAGTTTTCCATGATTATGGATGTGGTCAGCTCCATTCGGATTCCCAGCGATTGGGGGTTAGAGATCGGCGTGCTCAGCGAGGTGAATCGACGCTACTCGGATGAGCGTGTATGCCAGGTGGATATTGCCGACGCCTATGATCACAAACATCAGGATATGTCGGCCGACAACCCTGATGGCGGCTTGGCTAAAATGAGCACCGATATTTCCAAATCCTTTTTTAGAAAACTCGCTATCAAAGGCACTGTCTTTACCCCCGAAGCTTTCCGCACCATCAAAGCCAGCTACTACCGGCTGGCGCTGGATCTGGTGGATCGCTATCACAACGATGCGGTTATTAACGGTATGTCCCTCGATCGCAATCAGGAAGAAAATACTGTTGAGCTGTTTACCAAATGCATTATGCGCGCCGGTGAACAGTTTTTGAACGACCCTACCGAGCGCCCATTTATGGCTAATTGGTCGCGGGTGTTAAGTGCGGTGCCCGATGTCTATAGCCGCTTGCTGGAGGCGGTTGAAGCAGATTCTACAGAGCTATAAATCTGCACCCGGTTAGCTTGCAGGCGATGGCTGTGACTCGTCGATACGGATATCCACGGCTAGCTCGTCGGCGATAGTATCCAACTGATCCAGCAGGTTATTCATATCCACATTGGGCGGCACATGGATAGTGCCTGTGGCTTCAAAAAGAGGCTCACCCGACCAGGGCATGCTGGAGCAATCGGTTTCCAGTTCATCCACACTGATACCCCGCTCGGCAAAGGCCTGGGCAATTTCCGCGACAATACCGGTGCGATCGGGCCCAATCACGCTAAATCTGTAGGTATGGGCCTCCACAGCGGCCACATTCTCGGCATCTTCAATCACAATGTGCAGCCCTTGCCCACAAAGCGCCGTAAGTGCCTGACGCAGTGCTGCGCCATGTTCTTCTGGTACCACAAGCTGTAGAATACCGGCAAATTTTCCGGCCAAGTGCGCCATACGGCTCTCCTGCCAGCTGCCCTCATGGGTGCTGATGGTTTTAGCCAAAAGTTGCACAATGCCGGGGCGATCGGGGCTGATAACAGTTAGTACAAGATGCTGATTCACGATGGTTCCTTTTCAATATTTTCTACCCCTAACGATACCACAGGCCCATGATAATTCCCCACCAACAGCTCGAAGCTGACACACTTAAGGCTCTTTTGGAGGAGTTTATCACCCGTGAGGGCACAGATTATGGCGCAAGCGTTATACCATTGGCCACCAAGGTAGAACAACTGCAGCGGCAATTAACCCGTGGT
>DATBNH010000323.1:0-3258 GCA_036554405.1 Cellvibrionaceae bacterium
GCAACTCTCTATGGCACCTCAATTCAAATTGGTAGCGGGACTGAGTTCAAACCCACGACCTTCGCCAGCTATGCTGACCTCATAAAAAGCTGAGTCCGACTCGTCGGGCAACTCTCTATGGCACCTCAATTCAAATTGGTAGCGGGGGCTGGATTCGAACCAACGACCTTCGGGTTATGAGCCCGACGAGCTACCAGGCTGCTCCACCCCGCACCATCAACCCAGTTAGAATCACTCCCCAACCGAGGTGGCGAATTATAGTGATGCATAGGCCATCGGTCAAGCCCTAACAAACACATCAAACCACATGACCAGGATTTATGTAAAAATAAAAAGTCTTTCGTATCTCACTTTACTACGCAAGTTGCACTCAATAGAGTTCACTTAAGTGGCCAAAACCGGCTAGGATGGCAGCTGCCTCACACGTCAAGCAGCCTTTACAAGGCTACACCACACTCAAACAGGGCGTACTTACAATGAAAACCGTCATTTGCCATCTGGCCACTTCAACCTGCCTGATATTGGCACTTTCGCCCAATCTGGCTCTGGCACATGCCGAACACGACAAGCCCCGCTATGTAGCCACTACAGGTGAAGACCAAGGCCGCTGCGATAAGCCCGAAACCCCCTGTCGCAGTATTGGCTATGCCGCCGGACAGGCCAGCAAAGGCGATATTATTCTGGTTGCCGAGGGGAGCTATCAAATTGATGATATTCAAACTCTGTTTACCTTGGTCAGCGATGTGGTGCCGGTCAAAGGTGGCCACTCACGCGCACACTTTAAGCAAAATGCCGAGCAGCACATTACTCACCTGACCGGTGTGCCCGTTGAATACGCCGACGCTCTAACCGCAAAAGGCTTTACGGTAATAGTCGACAGCAAGGGACTGGACAAAGAGAGCCAGCGGCAACTATTCGGCAAGCTCAATACTCTCGATGCCATGAAGCAATCCCAGAGCAACCTTGCTTGCGAGCAGGGCATGGCCGATGAATTTCCGTGCCAGAGTATCGACCTGGTAGCGCACATGCCGCTTGCACAACTAAACAGCACGACGGGCAATGATATCTGGGGCCATTACGATCTCAACGATGGCCGTGAATACGCTTTGATGGGAGTGCGCAATGGTACCGCTATCGTTGATATCACCACGCCCGATACACCGAGGCTGGTCAGCCATATTACCGGGCCCAACACAACCTGGCGCGATATTAAAGTTTTACAAATCTGGTCAAAAGAGCTTTTACGCTGGCAAGCCTGGGCCTATGTTACAGCAGACAATGTGGCCCATGGCCTGCAAATTATCGACCTGACAAGCCTTCCGCAATCAGCTCAACTGGCGAACACCAACACCACCGATGTAAGTGCTCACAATGTCTATCTCAGCAATGTCGATTACAGCACCGGCCTGCCCCTCACCGGGTTTGAGCCCTACTTGCATATTGCTGGTAGCAATCAACATGGCGGTGCCTTTAACACTTACCAGTTGGGTAATCCCGCCAACCCTGAGCGCATCTACCATCACGCCGGCACTTCGCACAACAATTACAGTCACGATGTGTCATCTATGGTGATTTTTGACGAGCGCAAAGACACTCAGTGCATAAATGGTAATGATCACTGCGAAATACTCTTCGACTTTAACGAAACGGATGTGCGCCTGTGGGATAAAACCAACAATCAACAACCGCAGGAACTATCAAGCAGCACCTACCCCAATTCCGCCTATGTGCACTCGGGCTGGTGGACCGAAGACAAGCAATTTATGATCGTCCACGATGAGCTGGATGAACAGCAACACAATCTGAATACCACCGTGCATTTTTTTGATATCTCTGATTTGGGCGAACCAGAATTACTCAGCACCTATACCGGCCCCACCCGAGCCATTGACCACAACGGCTTTGTACGCGGTAATCGCTACTATATGTCCAACTACACTCGCGGCCTGACGGTACTGGATATCACTGATCCGAGCCAGCCGGTGGATGCGGGATTCTTTGACACCTATCCTATCAGCGATGCCGCCTCCTTTAACGGTGCCTGGGGCGTCTATCCTTTTCTGCCAAGCGGATTGATTTTAATCAGCGACATCAACAGTGGCTTGTATATTCTGCGCGATAACACCCTGGATGTTGCCGCAGGCAGTTTACACTTCAGCGCCACCAGCCATACCGCTGGGACCGGGCAACCAATGCAAATAGACGTAGTGCGCAGCGGTGGCTCTACGGGCGCCGTCAGTGTTGGCTATGAGACACAACAGGGTTCGGCAGACGGTTCAGCATTTAGCGCTAGCAGTGGTCGCCTGGATTGGGCCAGTGGCGAAACCGGCGTTAAGAGCTTTAACATCGATATTCACGACAGTGAAGCCACCGGCATCAGTGAACTGTTTTTGGTGCGCCTGTTTGATCCACATGGCGGGGCTACATTAAAGGCGCCTAATATCGCCACCGTCAGTATCGATGATGCATCCGGTAGCGGCCAGATCCGCTTCAACCCGACCAGCCTCAACGTGCGCGAGACCGATACAGAGGCCAGCGTGCAATTGCGACGCATGGGAGATTCTTCCGGCAATATTAGCGTTGACATTATCGCCCCGGCCGATGCGCCTTTCACCGTTGAGCCTGAAAGCTTGCACTGGGCGGAGGGTGATACTACGGCACGTACCGTCAATATACTGCCCATTAATGATCCGGCCACAACCGGTGATGTGGACATTGTGCTTAGCCTTGCGGGTAATCCGGCTGATGCACTGCAAGATGCCATGCTAACGCTAACCATTCGTGACCAACAAAGTAATCAGCCTCCGTTGATCACCGGGCCACAAAGCCTAACCGTCAACCTTGGCAATCAGGTAAGTATCAGCGCTAATGCTGAAGACCCTGAGGACTACCCACTCTCTTACCATTGGGCTCAAACCGGCGGCACCAGTGTGGATTTGGCACAGGCCGATAGTGACGAGCTGGAATTTGTGGCGCCACTGACAGCCGGGCAACTGAGCTTTACGCTAACGGTGACCGATGACTTTGGTGCAACGAGCGAGGCTAGTTATCAAGTCACCGTGAATGCACCGCCACAGAACCCGTTTGATGAACCGGAGGAAAAAAGTGGCGGCGGCAGCGGCCATCCCGGCTGGATAATGTTACTGCTCGGCCTTTATCTTGGGCGCAAGCGGTTCTGTAGGATGATCCGCCGATGACTGCAGTTTGATAGTGGGCATCAAACCCCTATAATTGACAGCACACCCTTTAAGTGAGGAC
>DATBNH010000386.1:0-4010 GCA_036554405.1 Cellvibrionaceae bacterium
AACAACAGCATCGGTAGAAGTGAGCATGTTAACCGCCGGTAACCGGTGGGAAAAACGCTACCTCATCGCCATCCCGCACCGGTGCATCCAGGCGTGCCATTTGCTGATTAACAGCCATAAGAAGATTGCTCGACTGTAACACCTGTGTCCAATGCGGGTGGTCTGCTATAAGATAATCACGCACTTCAGCAACGCTGCAGCCCGCATCGGCAGGCAAGCTCATACGCTCGCATTCGAGCTGCTCGCGCAGGCTGGCAAAAAAACACACATCAATCATAGTTCACCCCGACGGTAATGCCCTTTTTGACCCCCGATTTTTTCTTCAAGGCAGATAGCACCAATAACCATGGTTTTATCAAGAGCTTTACACATATCATAAATGGTTAAGGCGGCGACACTGACCGCCGTCAGCGCCTCCATTTCAACACCGGTTTGCCCGCGCAGCTTGCAGTAGCTATTAATATCGATGCGCTGTTCGGTGTGATTCAAGGTAAAGTCAACAGACACTTGGCTCAGCGCCAGCAGGTGGCACAGGGGAATAAGCTCGCTGCACTTTTTCGCCGCCTGGATACCGGCAATACGTGCCGTAGCCAACACATCGCCTTTTTGCACCCGATTGTGTTCAATGGCGGCCAGCGCCTCTGGGCTCAGGCTGATCCAACCGCTGGCGCGCGCCTCGCGCAGTGTACTATCCTTAGCACTGACGTCGACCATATGCGCAGCGCCGCTTTCATCACAATGGGTCAAACTCATGTGGGCTACCTTCGCTTAATCTTACAATTATTCTGATCGCCAGACGCACTGGCACTCAAGGAGAAATTATGCACCTGCACCTTGCCTATCAACGCTGGCCAGCACAACATCCGGAGCGTATTCAACTGTACTCCATGAACACGCCCAATGGTATTAAAGTGGCACTGGCGCTGGAGGAGATGAACCTCGCCTATGAGCCGCATACTATCAATATATTGAAGGGCGATCAGCACACAGACGCCTTTCGCGCGCTCAACCCTAACGGCAAGATCCCAGCGCTAATGGACCCCGCGGGGCCCGACGATCACGCCATTAATCTTATGGAATCTTGCGCCATTTTACGCTATCTCGCCGACAAAACCGGCGAATACACGCCGCTGGATAAAGCCGGTAAAAGCGCCTGCGACCAATGGCTGTTGTTCCAGGCCGCACACATAGGCCCCATGTTTGGTCAATTTGGCCACTTTTATGTGTATGCTAAAGATAAATGCGATCACCCCTACCCCCTTGAACGTTACAGCAAAGAAACCCGCCGCCTGCTGGGTGTACTGGAGCAACACCTGAGCCGTCACAGCTTTATGCTGGGCGACAGCTATAGCATCGCCGACATGGCTATCTGCCCCTGGGTTGAATGCTTGGACGGGTTCTATAAAGCCTCGGCACATTTACAATTGGATGAATTCACCCAGGTACAGCGCTGGCTTAATGCCTGCATCCAAAGACCCGCCTATGACCGGGCAAGACAGGTGTGCGCGCCCGACCAATAAGTCATTTATCAGAAGTTATACACCAGATTGATATAGGTAGTGGTATCCGTACCCTCTTTGCCCGGTGCCACATCGGTGTTGTGGGTGAGAGAATACCCCACCTTCATCTGCATACGATCACTGATTTTTGTACTCACAGAAGTATCGCTGACGTAGCGGGTATTATCCTCGGCGGCATCAATAGCCAGCTTCTGATTAAAGGCAGCGTTTTCGGTGATACGCCAAACAAAATCTGCTGCCGCACGCAGCATAGCGCCTTCATCTTTTTCAATAATATCGTCAGCGAGAACCTTTTCACCCCAGTAATAACCCGGACCAATTTCAGCATCAAACGTTACCGCTTCACCATCAATCAAGCGCAAACCGTAACCAGCTGAGGCCACAGTGTACTTGCGATAGGCGCCAAATTCATCGTGGGTATGTGAGCCAAATACAAACAAGTTACCGTGCTCATTGCTCAGTTGATAGGCGCTTTTAGCGGATAAAAAGTATTTTTCAGCGCTAACTTCAGACACTTGAACGCCATCTTCTCGGGTAAACTCATCTTCTTTGTACAGGGCACTGGCCACATACTCGTTATGCCAACGCTCCAATTCTTGTTTCGCCGTGAGCTTACCGTTTACGGTTGTGCCCTCGGTATTACCGCTGGTGCTGATTGCTCCCAGCTCGGCTGTTACTGACCAGACGCGGTCTTCATCGGCCGCGACGGACACAGTCAGTGTCGATAGCGCAATCACCGCCGCTAAATATCCTGTTTTCATTATCACTCCTCGCTTTTTGAAAAATTTATTCAATTATACCCGATGCCCGTGACTGTATGGGCCGTACAAATTTTTACATTCGCTGAGTAAATCACACTTGACCTGAACACCACCCGGCTCTACCATTGCCAAAATGAATGAACGTTCATAGCCATACAAAATGTGTGCCTATGGGATCAGCTACCAACCCTTTCGGTAAATATTGCTCAGGCCTGCTATTGGACCTTACGGCTTTACTGCACAAGTTGATCACCCGCTTGCAACACAAACAGCCCCCAATCAGGGTTTTGTTAACTGCCGCAAAGCAACCAATCACTTATAAGAATATTTTTATGAACAAGGTTAATCCCCGAGGCACACATGAATGCCCCGGGGACGACTGCCGGTGGACCACGATTCAATATTACCGGCATCGAACTCAAGCAAGAGGAATGGATATGAGTCAAAACGCCCCGAACCTGGAAGAACTGGCACAGCTTGTTAATGCCCGCCTTATCAAGGCAATAGACGCATCAATTAACCGAGTAGCCACCCTGCGTGATGCCACCGATCAAGGTATTAGCTTTTACAACAACACCCGCTACCTACACGACCTGAAAAGCACTCAGGCGGGAGCCGTTATTTTACGCGCCGAACACGCAGCCGATTGCCCCACCTCTGCGCTGATAGTCGACGACCCTTACCACGCCTACGCCGTGATCGCCAGCCACCTGCATCCGCGCGACCTGGCGCCAAAGAGCATACACCCCACCGCCATTATCGCCGCCGATGCCAAACTCGGCGCCGATGTCGCCATCGGTGCCTACGCGGTTATCCACGAAGGCGCCAACATTGGCGCGGGTACAGAGATTGGCAGCGGTTGTTCTATTGGCAAAGGCGCCATAATTGGCGCCAACGGCTGGCTTGCCGACAATGTCAGCATAGGCGCTCATTGCCAAATAGGTGACAACAGCATTATTCACCCGGGCGTAGTGATAGGTGCCGATGGCTTTGGCTTTGCCCCGGGCGGCGGCAGTTGGCAGAAAATTCCCCAACTGGGCAGAGTGTGCATTGGTGATGACGTAGAAATTGGCGCCAACTCCACCCTTGACCGCGGCACCCTGGACGACACAGTGGTGGAAGATGGGGTAAAAATAGACAACCTGGTGCATATAGGCCACAACAGTCGCATCGGCACCGCCACCATTATTGCCGGCTGTACCGTAGTTGCCGGCAGCACCACCATTGGCAAAAATTGCATTATCGGTGGCGCCACCGCCATTACCGGGCATATCAACATCGCCGATGGAGTGACTTTAATGGGCATGACCGGCGTTACCGGCAGTATTCGCGAAGCGGGCGTATACGCTTCACCACTACCAGCACAACCTGTTAAAGACTGGCGCCGCAACACTGTGCGCTATACTCAACTGGATGAAGTTTTCCGGCGGGTAAAATCGCTTGAGCGGGAACTGGAAAACCTGAAAGAATTGGAAGCGCTAGCGTTACACCAGGCGAGCTGATAGCCCGGTGCAGATTCTTAGCTTAACCCCTCCTGTGATGACGGGGTTAAGCTAAGCAACGGCCGTTAGAGGAATTATGTCAATCATACTCGCAGCCGCTTTGCAGAGGCTGATTTATTGTACTACTTGGGGGGCAACTGCAAATTCAGATAAGAGCCCAACTCTCCTTGATGCCTCACTTCTGCCACCAGCTGATAGTCAGTAATTAAAACAGGCGACGAAACCAG
>DATBNH010000399.1:0-3469 GCA_036554405.1 Cellvibrionaceae bacterium
CGCAACAAAATGACCGGTGTCGCCGAGCAGTTTCAATATATTTTGCGTGACGAATCCATGCACCTGAACTTCGGCATTGATGTGATTAACCAGATCAAGCTGGAAAACCCGCATTTGTGGACCACCGAGTTCCAGCAGGAAGTGGTGCAAATGATTCTGGAAGGCACCGAGCTTGAAATTCAGTACGCTCGCGACACCATGCCCCGCGGCGTACTGGGTATGAACGCGGCAATGATGGAAGAGTACCTGCACTTTATTGCCAACCGCCGCCTGTCACAGCTTGGACTTAAAGAGCAGTATGTGGGTGCGCAAAACCCCTTCCCGTGGATGAGCGAGATTATGGATTTGCGCAAAGAGAAAAACTTCTTTGAAACCCGCGTGATTGAATATCAAACCGGTGGCGCCCTTAGCTGGGATTGATAATTACCCTTAACACTAAAGGCCGCCAGATTCTGGCGGCCTTCCCCTATTGAGGATTCAACGTGAGCAAACCCAATAAGCTGGATCCAGAAGAATTGTTGTTTACCCTTGATCAACTTCAACAAACCACAGAGATCATGTCCAAGGTGGTGATGCGCCTTAAGCATCAACTGCTGCAAATACAGGCCGCCGAAGCGCCTGCCCCCGAGAGCAAAACCAGCCAGGAGCAGCCCACCACAACCAAGCCCCTCGATCGCCGCTTGCATTAACCTCCGGCCGCCATTCGTTTTCAGTGGTCAATTAGCTATACTGAAACCATTAATTGATCAGCAGTGGGAACAGCCGTTTGGGACGCTCGGACAACAACCATACCCGTCAGCACGCCCCAGGCCGGTATCTTGGCACGATAGCCTCCAAAGGGCGAACGCTGCTACTGCTGTGTACCTTCTGTACGCTCACTAACGCCTCTCTGCAATTCGACAAGCTGCAATTAACCATGAGCGAGCGCTATGGCGAAGACGGCGTGCTGATTTTACGCGCCTGGAGAAGTGCGCTAGAAGAGGCACACCATAGTGAAACCCGCCAGCAGCTGAATACGGTCAATGATTTTTTTAATCAACGCCTGCAGTTCACCGATGATATCTTGCTCTGGCAGCAACCCGACTATTGGGCCACCCCCTTGGAAACCATGGGTGTACGCGCCGGCGATTGCGAAGATTATGTGATAGCCAAATATATCTCCCTGTTGCAACTGGGTATTGCCAATGAAAAGTTGCGGCTTATTTATGTGCGCGCGCAAAGGGGCGCGGCACAGAACCATCAGGTGCAGGCACATATGGTGCTCGGTTACTACGCCACACCCGATGCCATACCCCTGATTCTCGATAACCTTGTGCCCGATATAATGCCCGCCGATCAACGCAGCGATTTATCGCCCGTGTTCAGCTTTAACAGCGAAGGCTTATGGATTGGCAGTGATTTATCGGCGTCCGACCCCACCAGTCGGTTATCGCGCTGGCGCAATGTTATGCAGCGCATGCAAACAGAGGGGTTAACCCCATGAACAAAAACAACCGTATAACATCAGAAGAGGATAAACCGTCATGTCTTTGACGAAGCAACTGTGGATAGCGATTATTATTATCCTGCTCTCAGCTTTAGGCGGCAGCTTTTTTATCAGCACTCTCTCGGCTCGCCATTATCTGGAGCAGCAGTTGCAGCTGAAAAATATAGACAATGCCACATCGCTGGCGCTGTCCATGTCGCAGCTGGAGAAAGACCCGGTAACCCTGGAGTTGCTGATCGCCGCGCAGTTTGACAGCGGTCACTATGAATATATTCGTTTTACCGACCCGAAAGGCGGCGTGATTGCGGAACGCCACTATGCCAGTACCACCGAGGCCAGCCGAGTGCCCCACTGGTTTAGCTTGCTACTGACCATTGATGTAACCCCCGGTACGGCCAAGGTACAGGATGGCTGGCAACAATACGGCACAATTGAACTGCAAAGCCACTCCGATTACGCCATTGCCTCCCTGTGGCAAAGCACGCTCAAATTGCTGCAGTGGTTTGTGATGGCCGCCATTATTTCAGGCCTTATTGGCACGGTGATTTTAAAAACCATCACCCGTCCCTTGCGTAATGTTATCACCCAGGCAGAGGCCATCGGTCAGCGCTTGTTTGTTACCTCTGCCGAGCCTAAAACACGGGAGTTTCGCCGGCTGGTTCAAGCCATGAATCGCTTGTCTGCCGGTGTGAAATCCATGCTCGATCAAGAGACCCAAAAACTGCAAAAACTGCAACAAGAAGCGCAGCACGATCCTGTGACGGGGCTTGCCAATCGCGAGCATTTTCTCAATTTGCTGGAGAGCACCCTCACCCGCGAAGACAGCGCCAGCTGTGCCAGCATTTGTGTACTGCGACTGCGCAACCTGGCGGAGCTAAATAAAACATTGGGCCATGCCAGGGTTGACAAGCTTTTACAAAGTCTGGCCGAAGTGTTTAACAACATGGTTTTACAGCACAAAGACAACTATGCAGGCAGGCTTAACGGTACCGATTTTTGTCTGGTCAGCTTTAACGATGCAACCCTTGCCGGCACCGCACAAACCTTGTCCGAGCGGGCGCAAAAAGTATTTCACGCGCTCGAGGTAGATTTGCACAACCTCGGCGCGCCTATTGCCGGTTGTTACTACCAAACAGGCGATAGCCGAGGCCTGTTATTATCCCGGCTCGATGGCGCACTGGCGGCGGCCGAGCAAAAAGGTAATTTTGCCATTGTCACCCAGAGCAATCATATCCACAGTGGTTTACAACGCAATTTGGACGACTGGCGCCAAAGCTTGACCGATGCCTTAGCCCACGACCAGTTAAAACTGGGCAAGTTTGCTGTGCGCACTATTGCCAATAAAATAATACACACCGAAAAACCGGTGCGATTATATATAGACAACGACTGGAAACCAGCCGGTTATTTTGTAGGCTGGGCGACACGTCTGGATCTTTTGCACGAAATCGACCACAAGGTTTTACTGCAAGCCATTAATGATCTGGCAGCCAGCACTGACGATATAGCCATTAATATCTCTGAAGACAGCCTCTGCTCGGCTGAATTTCGCTTGCGAGCCATTAGCCAATTGCGCCACCACCCTGCACTGTGTCATAAACTCTGGATCGAGTTCCCAGAGTCCTGTGCAGTGCGACATTTACCGCAACTGCGTGAGTTTTGCCACGAGCTGAGAAGCGCAGGCTGTAAAGTGGGCCTTGAGCATGTAGGTAGCGAATTCACCCGGATCCGAGAACTACAGGATATTGGCCTGCACTATTTAAAAATTGACAGCGCGCTAACGCGCAACATCGATACCCTGAGCAGCAACCATCAAGTTGTACAGGGGTTGTGTACTATTGGCCACTCGCTGGGCTTGATTATGATTGCCGAAGGTGTCACCACCGAGGCAGAAAAAACCTGGTTGGCACGATTGGGCATGGACGGTTTAACAGGGCCTGGGGTTCCGGGTAAGAGCCGCCCTTACGGGCGACGCTCCCCACA
>DATBNH010000417.1:0-3380 GCA_036554405.1 Cellvibrionaceae bacterium
TAAAAACCGGTATCAGCACGGTAGAGCGAATACCCGATGTGGACGCTTCCTGGTTCATGAGGTCATCCTTATGGTGTGATGAGTGATTGCTTCGGCCAGATTATGACCAGACACAAAGTGTGTACGCAGATTGTTCTTTATAGACGTGCAAATGCGCAAAATTGTTTATGCGATGATTATTGCTATATCGATTGTGGTGCAGCGCAGTCGCCTCAACATCCGCTGAGGCTTATTGCAGTCTGATATTGCTATTCCCTGATTCTTCTATTAAAGCGCATTTGGCTTATGCTTTCCAGTATTCACCGGAATAGACTTATTTAAAGAGAGGTTCTCTGGAAATTGATTGTCACATTTATGATGTATATTTTCTCTCCTCCACCCACGCATACAACACCGGCACCACAAACATGCTGAGCAATACAAAACTGAGGCCGCCCACGGTGGGTATGGCCATGGGTATCATCAAGTCGGCGCCACGGCCGGTGGCGGTGAGTACTGGCAGCAGCGCCAGTATAGTGGTGGCCGAGGTCATCAGGCAGGGCCTTACCCGGCGCTGGGCCGCTTGCAGGGTTTTTTGGCGAATGTCGCGGCGATTGCCACCGGAACTGTGGGCAAAGTGCTGTTTTAAGTAGGTGCCCATAACCACGCCATCATCCACGGCGATACCGAACAGCGCCAGAAAACCCACCCACACAGCAATGCTGAGGTTAACCGGTTGCAGCTGAAACAGCTCGCGCATATTCACGCCCAGCAGCGAGAAGTTACCGAACCAGGATTGCCCGTATAGATATAACAGTATAAAGCCGCCGGCCCAGGCCACGGCGACACCGCTGAACACGATTAGCGCAGTAGACACGGCGCGAAACTGTAAATACAGCAGCATAAAAATCAGCACCAGTGCCAGCGGTATTACCAGCATCAGGGTGGCGGCAGCGCGTTGCTGGTTTTCGAAGTTACCGGCAAAACTGTAGCTAACCCCGGCCGGTAGATGCAGCTCGCCGCTGTTGAGCTGGCTGTTTAAATAATCGCTCACCGCCTCAACAACACCCACCTCGGCCCAGCCCGGCTCGCCGCCAAAGGTAATGTAACTGGTGAGAAAGGTGTTTTCCGTGCGAATCATTTCCGGGCCTTGCACCATGCGGATATCGGCTAGCTGCCCGAGGGGAATCTGCGCACCATTGGGCGTACTTACCCGCACCTGTTGCATCTGCTCGGGGGTTTGGCGCAGCTCGCGCGGGTAGCGCACACTGATACTGTAGCGCTCGCGGCCTTCCAGCGTGCGGCCAACTTCCACTCCGCCAATGGCTGCGGCAATGGTGTTTTGCACTTGATTAACACTCAATCCGTAGCGGGCGATACGCTCACGATCAATATGAATTTCCAGCCAGGGTTTGCCTACCAGGCGCTCGGCATTAAGCGTGCTGGCGGCCACACCGGGGGCCTCTGTCAGCGCCCTTTGCAGCAGCTCGCGGGCTTGCTCTAAGGTGCCCAGATCCGGCGCGGTCAGCTTCAGCCCCATGGCGGCGCGCATACCGGTTTGCAGCATCAGCAGTCGCGTTTCAATGGGTTGCAGGCGCGGTGCGCTGGTGCTGCCGGGCATGCTGGCGGCGGCCACTATCTCTTGCCAGATATCTTCGGGGCGTTGAATATGCTCGCGCCACTGGCGGTAGGGGCGCCCGCGCGAATCGATAATTAACTCGCCGGCGCTATCGCGCTCAAATTCACCTTGGTGACTATCGTAAGCAAAGCGCAGGCGCTTGCCGTTGGCGTCGGTAATGTATTCGCTGTGGTAGTGAATAATGGTTTCCAACATGGACAGCGGCGCCGGGTCCAGCGCGGTATCGGCGCGCCCGGCCTTGCCCACCACCTGCGATACCTCGGCGATGGCGGCAATGGCCTTATTCTGGGTTCGCATCAGCGCCTGCACCTCACTTATGGAGGCGTGGGGCATGGTGCTGGGCATCCACAAAAAACTGCCTTCATCCAGCGCCGGCATAAACTCGCGGCCGAGGCCCGGAAAGGCTTTTTCCGCACTCTGCCAGGGCGCGCTATTGCGCAGCCATTGGCCATTGAGGCCGATTTTATCGGCGCTGAAGGGCAGTGGCGAAAATACCCGGTCAAAGCCCAGCCAGATGGTGAGCCCCAGCGCCACCAACAGTACCGGCAGGCTTAAAAACAGCGCCTTGTGATCCAGGCACCAAAGCAGCACGCGCGCGTAAACGCGTAAGAACAGTGCAAATACCCCGAGCACACCGGTAAAAATCAGCCCGATAAACAGGGTGTTTTTAACGGTGCCCGCTGCCGGGCCGAGTGGCTCCCAGGTGGCGGCCAGAATAAACACCAGAACGATAACGCACACCAATAGTGGCCAGCGCGCCAGCCACTTAACAGCAGTGGGCGGCAGCCGCTGGCGCAGACGATCGCTGGCCGGTAAATGTTGGAAGTACAATTGCCAGAGCGCCAATGCCGCCGGTAGCAGCGCGGCCACTGCCAGCCACCCCCAACCGCCGGCCCACGCCAGCAGCAAGGCGCCCATGGCAAGCCCGGCCCAGCGCCAGCCCGATGATGCGGTACGCAAGGTGGGGCGCAGCAGCCAGTGCAGCAACATAGGTACCAGCGTTAGCGCCAGCGCCACCGAGGCCAGCAGCACAAAGGTTTTGGTATAGGCCAGCGGGGTAAACAACTTGCCCTCGGCGCCACTCATGGCAAACACCGGTAAAAAGCTGATCACCGTGGTGGCAATGGCGGTAAAAAGAGCCGAGCTGACCTCGGTGGTGCCCCGATAAATAACCTCCATCAATTTCGCATCGGGGTTCTCACGCAGCTGCCTGAGTACATTTTCGCTGACGATAATACCCATATCGACAATACTGCCAATAGCGATAGCAATACCGGCGAGGGCGACGATATTGGCCTCGACGCCGAACACTTTCATGGCAATAAAGGTCAGCAACACGGCGGCGGGCAGCATCAGTCCCACGCTTAAGGCGGCCCCAAGGTGCCCGAGCATCACCAGAATCACCACCAATGTCACCAACAGCTGTTGCACCAGGGCGTGATTAAGTGTGCCCAGGGTCTCGTCGATAAGCAGGGTGCGGTCGTAAAAGGGCACCACCGTTACCTGGCTCAGGGTCAGCCACGGGGGCGCGTGTTGTGGGTGGCTTCTCAGCCAGTTTTGCCACTGGGGCTGATTGTGGCTATCGAGCTCGGGCAGGCCTTGCTGGTGGGCAAAGTGCGCTACCTGGGCCGGGCTGGTCTGTTGCCAGTCCACCACCGCGCGGGCGGGCAAGGCGCGGCTAAGCTCGGCAATTTGCTGTTTAACATTAACAATCGCCTGGCGCGGATTATAGCCCTCGCGCACGGTCACCACGCCGCCCACC
>DATBNH010000423.1:0-1946 GCA_036554405.1 Cellvibrionaceae bacterium
GTGAATAATACCGCGATCATGGGCAGCGGCTAACCCCGATGCCGCCTCCAATAACAGCTGTGCGGCTTGCTTGGGGGCCAGGGTAGTCTGCTGTCGAATCAAGTCCGCCAGAGTTTCGCCCTCAATGCACTCCATCACAAAATAAGGCAGGCCCTCGGTTTCACCGGTCAGGTAGATATGTACAATATTGGGGTGGTTGAGCGCGGCTACAGCCTTGGCTTCACGAGCAAAGCGACCCACCAATGCGGCATCGTCAGCCAGGTGGGTGGCGAGAACCTTGATGGCCACATAGCGGTTGAGCGATGGCTCATAGGCGCGGTAGACAGTGCCCATACCACCGCGACCGAGTTCCGCCACCACCTCATAATGGCCGATTTTACGTGTTTCGGTGGCAGCGGCGGCAGGCCTGTCAGAAATGGCTGTTTTGTCGGTATTGTCTGCCATAAATCCCTCTAAAAACCCATTTCAAGTGGATGTTGCTACAATATCCGACCATATTAGCGCTAAGTTGCGCAAATATCAGCCATTTATTTTTCGGAGGCCTCCACCAAGCGCCAGCTGCCACCGGCGCGCTTCTCGAGATAGATACGGTATTTGGCACTGTTTTTTTCACCACTGACAGTCGCCTGCAGCCGCACCCAATTACCCCAACCGGCAGTACCCTTGGAAAACCCCAGTGGCGATACCGATACATCGCGCACCGGGCCTCCCTTTGCGGTTATTTGCGGCGATTGTTCAAGCCCCAGGCGAGCCTGCTGCCACTGATCGGAATTGATGAAATAAACCAGCTCGCCAAACCAAAAGACTACAGCCAGCATAACCAGCGCTAAAGTGACTGCCACTTTTTTCATTAGCCCTCCGGTTTTCGGTTCCGGTCGGTGATGGTGGAGTCATCAACCCTCAAAAAATCTGATGGCGATGACTCGCTCGGCCTTAAGTATGGCTTACTCAGCGCTTTTTCGCCTGCGGGTTGGGTAAGTCGGTAATTGTGCCCGCCGCCAGCTCACCGGCGAGGCCCACGGTTTCGTGCAAGGTGGGATGAGCGTGAATGGTCAGCGCCAAATCTTCCACCGAAGCGCCGAACTCCAGCGCCAGCGACAGCTCGCCCAACAGTTCACCGGCATTGAGGCCGACAATGCCCGCGCCCAGCAGCTGATCGTTCTCCTTGCGGTAGATAAGCTTGGTTTTGCCCTCGCTGCGCCCGGCGCCCAAAGCGCGTCCGCTGGCACTCCACGGGAAGACAGCGGTGCGATATTCCAGGCCCTGTTCTTTGGCCTCTTTTTCGGTAAGTCCCACCCAGGCCACCTCCGGATTGGTATAAGCGATAGAGGGCATAGCGCGCGGGGCAAAGCTGGCCTTGTGCCCGGCGATAATATCGGCGGCCACATGAGCCTCGTGGCTGGCTTTATGCGCCAGCATGGGCTGACCGATAATATCGCCAATGGCAAAAATATGCGGCACATTGGTTTGCAGCTGGTCATTGGTGTTGATAAACCCGCGCTCGTCTACCTCGACACCGGCCTTTTCAGCGCCGATGTTTTTGCCGTTAGGCGAGCGCCCCACGGCCACCAGAATAGCGTCGTATGTCTGATCCTTGTCCGGGGCATTTTTGCCTTCAAAGCTGACTTTCAGGCCGGTCTTGTTGGCAGTGACTGCCGTGACCTTGGTGGATAACATCACTTTAAAGGTGTCTTTGTTGTACTTGCTGTACACGGCCATTAAGTCTTTATCGGCGGCCGGAATAAGCTGATCGGCAAATTCCACCACACTCACCTCACTGCCGAGTGCCTGGTACACAGTGCCCATTTCCAGGCCGATAATACCGCCGCCAATGACCCGCGGGTGTGGGATTCCACCGACGCGCTGGAGCTGCCGGAAATCCCCAAGCGCTTGCTGGTCATTGGCGGCGGTATTATCGGCCTGGAAATGGGCACTGTGTATCAGGC
>DATBNH010000452.1:0-2459 GCA_036554405.1 Cellvibrionaceae bacterium
GCCACGAGCCAGACAGCAGCTCAGGTATTGGTATGAAACCCTTTGTGGGGGCGGCACTGACCACGAATGACGACCGCTATAAAAAAATGACTTTCGACAAACTCACCAATGAAATTAAAAATGGTGTGATAACCGAAGACAATAGCTTTCAGGCGCGGGTCGAAGGTGGCTGGGTTGCCATGGTGCAGCACTACTTTATCAGCGCCTGGATTGCCGACCCCTCGGTTCAGAACAATTACAACCTGCGTCAACTCGGTCAAAAAGATGAATATGTACTGGGCTTTACCAGCAGTGCCACCCAGGTAGCCCCCGGCAGCACCGGTAAAATTACGGCGCAGTTTTACGCTGGGCCCAAAGACACCGAAAGCCTGAAGGCCATTTCTCCCTATCTGGACCTGACTGTGGATTATGGCTTTTTATGGTGGCTGGCCATGCCGCTGTTCACCCTGCTTAAGTATCTCTACAGCTTTATTGGTAACTGGGGATTAACAATTATTGCCCTGACAATTATTATTAAGGCAATCTTCTATCGTCTAAGCGCCACCAGCTATAGGTCTATGGCGCGTATGCGTAAGCTGGCGCCTAAGATGGCGGAAATCAAGGCCCGCTGTGGTGACGACCGGCAGAAGATGTCACAAGAGACTATGAAGCTCTACCGGGATGAAAAAGTGAACCCCTTGGGTGGCTGTTTACCTATGCTAATTCAGATGCCGGTATTCCTGGCGCTCTATTGGGTGCTGATGGAATCGGTGGAATTGCGGCATACACCCTTTTTGTGGATGGCCGACCTGTCGGTAAAAGATCCGCTGTTTATTTTGCCGCTGCTTATGGGCTTTACCATGTGGTTGACCATGCGCTTAAGCCCCACACCGCCCGATCCCATGCAAGCGAAAATTATGCAGCTAATGCCCGTGGTATTTACCTTTATGTTCCTCTGGTTTCCAGCCGGCCTGGTACTTTATTGGGTGACTAACAACACGCTGTCGTTCTTGCAGCAACTGTTCGTGACCCGCCAAATCGATAAGACCGAGCCGAAAAAGACCTAATGTGAACCCGACAATCACCGACACTATTGCCGCCATTGCCACCGCACCCGGGCGCGGTGGCGTGGGTATTGTTCGCATCAGTGGTCCCAACGCTAAGAGCATTGGCGAGCGGCTTACCCAGCGCTCGCTAAAACCCCGTTTTGCCCACTATCTGCCATTTGTGGATAACCACAACACCGAGATCGACCGGGGTATCGCCCTGTTTTTCCCCGCACCCAACTCCTTTACCGGTGAAGATGTACTGGAGCTGCAGGGCCACGGTGGCCCCATGGTGTTGAGCCTGCTGTTGGAGGCGGCCAAGGCCTCGGGAGCCAGACAGGCGAGACCAGGTGAGTTTTCTGAACGCGCTTTTTTAAATGACAAACTGGATTTAGCCCAGGCCGAAGCTATTGCCGATTTAATTGAAGCCAGTTCTGAGCAAGCCGCACGCAACGCACTGCACTCTTTGCAGGGAGTCTTCTCGCGACAAGTACACAAACTGGTTGAGCAGTTAATTGCGTTGCGCATTTATGTGGAAGCGTCCATTGATTTCCCCGAGGAGGAGATCGACTTTTTATCGGACGGCAAGGTGGCGGGTGATCTCAATAAAATTGCCGAAAGCTTACAGCAATTGATTGTTAAGGCTAAACAGGGGCAATTGGTGCGCGACGGTATGCGCGTTGTCATAGCCGGTAAACCCAATGCCGGTAAATCCAGCTTGCTCAATGCACTGGTGGAGCGCGAAAGCGCCATTGTCACAGAAATTGCCGGCACCACCCGAGATGTATTAAAAGAACATATTCATATAGACGGAATGCCCCTGCATATTATCGATACCGCAGGGTTACGCGAGGCTACCGATCAAGTGGAGCAAATCGGCATCGAACGCGCATGGGCCGAGATCAACCAGGCAGACAGGATACTGCTGATAATTGACGCCAAAGAAGCAATTGAACACCCCGAATGGCAACCAGAAAACGTGTGGCCGGAGTTTACCGCCAAATTAAAAGCCAGCAGTAAAGTGAGTGTGGTCTATAACAAAACCGATTTGATAGATGCCGGGCAACTCCCCGATAAAAGCCTTTATATAAGTGCTAAGACGGGGCAAGGGCTTGATGCACTAAAGCAACATTTAAAAGATTGCATGGGTTACCAGAGCACATTGGAGGGCAGCTTTACTGCACGTCAGCGTCATGTTGATGCTCTAGTGAAAGCTGAAGAATATATTCACACCGGGCAGTCACAATTACAAGGGTTTGCCGCCGGTGAGTTATTGGCAGAAGACTTACGTCAGGCCCAACAATCGCTGTCGGAGATCACCGGGGAGTTTACGCCTGATGATTTATTGGGAAGAATTTTCTCATCGTTTTGTATTGGGAAATAATTACGGATGACGGATGTCGGATGTCGGATGTCGGATGTCGGATGTCGGAT
>DATBNH010000468.1:0-4884 GCA_036554405.1 Cellvibrionaceae bacterium
TGCATTAATGGCTCGGTGTGCTGGGAATATATGGGCTCCACTGCGGATCACCACCATTTGCGCCACGCCTGCCACCCGGCAACTGGCAAAGCCGAATATATTTATATAGAGCGCGCACGTGCGGCAGTCGGCTGGGCCTGACCGCCGACTACTGACTCCCTGACGGTGGCCTCTTACACACCCATATTTTTCAGAGCATCAATCGTCTCGCGAATTACGCTTGCCACCTGCGGGTGATCCTCTTCAAACTCCTCCAGCATCAACTCCAGTGTTTCCATCGGGCCGGGCTCCAACATTTCCTCACTGTCTTTGGGATGCGCATGCATTTGCAATTGCTGCATCAGACGCTGCTGGGCGGCGCTCGGTCGATCGTCGCCAAACAGCTCGTTCATATGAGATATTAAATGGTCAATTTTTTTCTGAGGCATAATCGCTCCGTGTCGTTAATCCAGTCTGCCCATAGCTGGGCCTGGGCAACAGTATATGCTATAAAGCCCGCCTACCACAGGTTCCGACAGGCGCTATTATTTTTTCTTCCAACAGGTTCTCTATGCTGCGGCAGTTTTCCAGTTTTTTGCTAATTGGCGGCGGCGCCACCGCAGTGCAATATCTGGTGCTGGTGATACTGGTAGAGCTGACCCGCCTACCCCCGGTAGCAAGCTCGGCACTGGCCTACGGCGCTGGCGCCATTGCCAACTATATGGGCAATTATTACCTCACCTTTAAAAGTACCGCGAGCCATGTCGGCAGCATTGCGCGTTTTACGCTGGTGGTATTCATTGGCCTCGGCGTTAACACCCTGGTGTTCTGGGCAGGGCTTAAACTGCTGCCCCACTACTTGCTGGCGCAATTGCTCGCCACTGGCGTCACCTTGTTGGTGAATTTTGTCTTGCACCGCAGTTTTACCTTTCGTTAAAAATACACGCTTCCACCAACGCTGCAAATAGCCCGAAAGCCAACTGGCCATTGACCGCTACGGCCAGTACACACGATAAATCAACCTGCCTATATTAAATAAAATGTGGCCGCCCCGATAAAGGCAATGTGCAATCTTAAGCCCCCCTATCTCTCTTAATGCATGGAATCTACAGCGCAAGCGGTAAATACCACATAAGTGAGGCCGAATCTTAGGTGCCGAATCCAAATCTACTGAGCGCATTTTTTGCAAAGCATGCTTGTCATTACCAACCAAACATGACAAGCTTGCCTTTCATATGGGTAAGCATACTTTTCATTTAGTCTGTTCTACCCTTTTAATTCTACTTCGAGCGCTCGACTTGGCACCCATTTACACTCACGCAAAAGGAGATTCTCATGACAATGAAACACTTCGGAAAGACCGGCCGGTGCGTGCTTTGGTTCTCACCTGTCGCCATTGTACCTATCGCTTTTATCGCTGCGGTGCCGTGGCTGAAACAACAAAGCGACACTCTCGTGCTGGGGCTTACCGCCGTCGCCTCGATCTTTGTGATGGGCTACAGCGTTTTTCTTGCGGCGCGTGTCAATCGTCGCCTGGACGAAGTAGAGATTGCTGGCCAACGCTTTGCCAATACCAAAGGCATGACGATTGGAACAATAGCCGCCGCGTTGGTAATTATTTGCCCGCCCTTGATAAATGCCCTGGTTGGCCTGGCAAACACCATGAGCACAGGGTCGCCAGAGGCAGCCATCAAAATTGGAATCACTATCGGTTTTATGTTGGTTGTATTACTGCAAACACTGGGAACAATAGCTGTTGCTATATGGTGGGGTCGACGCCTTGGAGTGCCAGCATGACAAACGGGCAGCTATCAATATGAACAATCGTATCCGCATATTGCGCGCCGAGAAAAACTGGAGTCAAGCCGAGCTGGCCGTGCGCGTAAGCGTCTCGCGCAATTCGATCAACGCTATCGAGAACGGCCGGTTTGACCCGTCACTACCGCTCGCCTTTCGCATCGCCGATGCTTTCGGTCTCAGCGTCGAGGATGTGTTTGAAAAGACGGATGCCTGAGTAAGGTTTCTGGTATTTGTCGCCACCCGGCCAAGCTACCTGGTTGATTGTGCTCAAAGGCATAGCCTTTTTTATATTTTATCAACTACGCCCTTTTGCCGCTTTAACTCAATAGCGGCCGCTGCGTAGCCGCCATTATCGGCATCGATAAAGTGAAAGTGTTTGCCATCCGTAAGACCTTCGACAAAGCAGGTCATCAGTGTCTGATCGCTTTCAAAAATGCCGAACCATAACTCCCTTGCCTGGTGCCGTTCGGTAAGGAACTGCCGAATCTGAGAAATCTGGGTCGGGGTGCAGTCTAGCGTCACCCTCAAGGTGTTATCAAACTTGCAAAAATCCGTGTGGCGCGACATTGCGCTGCGGTAATGCTCGGCGTCAAAGGGCATTGGCAGGCCTTTGGCAAAGGCAAGAACAGCAATAAAGATATCCATCAAGCGGCTAAAGAATGCGCGGCTAAAGGTGTGCTTATGGTAACGCCGCTCATCGCGAATACATTCAAGGGCCGTTTTGTAAGCCAAACCTTGATCATTAACCGGATTATGGGAGGGAAGCCCTTCGGGCATGATGCGGCGCAGTTCAGTCAGTAGCCGGCCATAGGCCACGGCGGAGTCATCAACTGATTGAACTAATAAGGACATTACCCGCCCGCGCTTGCCGGGAATCGCCTTCCAACGACAGGAAAGGCCATCGAGGTCCACCGGTGTCGCTTCAGCGCCGAAGGTCTCAGCCGAAAAGCGTTCCGGCCAGCGCTTTACCCAATCCTCGGCTATGCTCACCCCGTTACCGGCCAACACGGCTTGGGGCCACCCATCTGACTCCAGGTACTTGGCCACATCCAGACGGTGGCCAGCATCGTTCAAATCCGCTACCGATACCGCGCCAACGCGCAGGTCCATTCCAAAGTTCTCTCTGGCCAGCGACTGCAAGCCCAGAAAGGGAGAGAATAATTTTTCAACCACTTCTGACGGCACCAGCAGGGTCGCCCCATCGCCCCCGAACACAAAGGGAAAGTCTCTGCCCGCCATCACCTTGCGCGCCACCACAATAGACGCCGCACCCAGGGTGTTCACATCGCGATACCGGCCATGGGCAATGGCCTCGGTCGAGCCCAGGATATCCGTAATAAAAACGTACCAGTCGCGCGGGGCAGCTCGATAGTGATCAAGATTCGCGATACCCTCAAAATCCTGAAAGGCAGGCAGAGCTTCAAAGAAATTTTTATCCATTACCTGCCCTATAACTATGGAGCCTTAAGTGATTTTTTAGGCTTTGATGATGTCACGCAATTTAAAGTGTCGTCGCGGCGAACACATTAAAACAGAGCCATCTGGAGACGGTGGATACCAGTACTCTATAAGTATTTCAATATCATCAATTACGGCCATATTAAGTGTTAGGTTCGAAATTTTATATTGATCTGGATCAACTTCATGCTCGTCAGGACGTATGTCCTGAACATTGGTATTTACTAAGAGACGAAACTCTTTGTTATTGAAATAGATTATTGACACCGAGCCAGCATCAGCGCTCTCGAATTTTTTCGGATAAAATATAAGCACATCCGCGTCGTCGCCTTCTTTAATTAATTTTGCAAATGTCGGCAGTTTATCCTGAGACTCGTCAGAGCATGCCATTGCATGGAATGGTTGAATCAAAAGAAAAAGTAAAAAAAGATATTTCATTTCACCCTCTTTTAACACTGATGGTAACCGGCGTAGGAGCGCAACCGCAGGAACCAAAAGCGCCACGCTTTTAGCGTCCAGGAGAGCGGTTGATCAAAAGACCGGCACTCAGGCTTCAGAATCCTTCGTGAACAACTCCTGAAACAGGCGCTCTGACTCTTTTAGGCCTTCCTCGGTGAACAGGATAGACTTTGCCTTACCGACCGGGTTCTCAATGAGCCCCTTTTCGTGGAGCCTATTCATTGCATCCCAATCAAAGGATTTCCACGCCCGACCGCCATCATGCAACGTCAGATATAGCAAACCCAGTACGACCTCATCGATTTTCTCTTCATCAATTTCCATAGCTTATCCTCTGGTGAGGAGCCCATTTAATAATTATATCGTAGCCTCCAAACCCGTTTTGCTAGAGACTGTTTTTTGGGGCCATTTGAATAGGAAAACTAACCCCAAACCCCCACCCAGTCAAGCCGTGTGATCAGTTAACGTATTTTCATTAACCAGCAAAACAATCGTCGGCTTCATATCTCAAGCTTGATTGAAAGGCTTTATCCACAAATCTTAAAGCCAACATATCGTTAGGTATACCAAGCCTGCAACCTGACGTTGAACATTATCGTGCGACGGGCGACGATACCTTTATGCAAGTTCTGGCAACTTGCGATTGTTCTTCGAACTTCGGGGCGGCAATGTTTATCTGCTGGATTATGATGATTATCACTGACGGGAGAAGACTCCATAACCCTGTATAACCCCTCGCATCCGGGCCGCATTATTCGGCAGCGCTTGATTGAGGATGAAGACGGCCACAAAATCGCCAGTATTGCCGAAGTTGCAGAACGGCTGGGCTGCCACCGCAATACCCTGAACCGGGCGATCAACGGTAGCGCCTCCGTAACACCCGAAATGGCACTGGAGCAGGCCGATACAGGAAATGCCGAGTTCTGGCTATCCATGCAGGCCAATTATGACCTGTTCCAGCCTCGTCGCGGTCGGGGTGCGGCTTAAAAGATGCGGGACGAGCTTATATTTTCAAACAAATAGATCCGTCCCCATTTTTCTCCCGTCCCCATTTTTCTCCATTTTTTCTCCAACCAGTATTGCCCACGAACAATATTTCGGCGACTACAACTATAACTACTAAATCAGTTACGCGGTTTATGCGTTGGCTGACTTTGTTTGTTAGCTGTTAGATCCTGCAAGGAGCCA
>DATBNH010000477.1:0-2039 GCA_036554405.1 Cellvibrionaceae bacterium
AATGGTGTTCAACACCTTGTACAACCTCACCGACATCTGGTTTGCGGGCTACCTGGGTGACGATGCACTTGCGGGCTTATCCATAGCGGGCAGTGTGTTTTTCTTGCTGCTCTCTATCGGTCTTGGCATCCAGGCGGGTGCGTCAGCAATGATTGCGCCGGAGGTTGGGCGGGGTGGCACAAGCCAGGTCAAATACTGGATCAACAACGTCAGCGGCATGGCGATTGGGTTCAGTGTTTTATCCTTTGTACTCGGAGCGCTCGCCGCCCGACCCTTGGTGGTGTTACTGGGCGCAGAACCGCACATCGAGCCACTGGCCATGGAGTATTTGTGGGTCACCCTGGCAGGCTCTACCGGTTTCACGCTGTCTTTTGGCGCTGCGGGTGCTTTGATGGCCCTGGGCGATACCAAGTCTAACCGCAACGCACTGGCCCTTGGTTTTGTTGCGAACTTTGCATTGAACCCGCTGCTCGCATTCGGCCTTGGGCTTGGCGTAACCGGCATAGCATTAGCGACCGTTATTATTAAATTCGCGACCGCTTTTTACTTGTTACGAGTGCTGGCCAAGCGGCTAGACATACGCATAAGGCCGGCGTTTGACTGGCCAAGGTGGAAGGCGCTACTCAAACAAGTGCTGCCCGCCAGCTTCAATACACTCACCATTGTTCTGGGCGGCTTCATTACCGTGGCGCTGATTGGGCAGTTTGGCAGCTACCACGTGGCCGGTTACACCGTGGGCTTAAGGCTCGAACAACTCCTATTACTGCCCGCACTGGGGTTAAACACGGCGGTTATGGCGATTGCCGGCCAGAACGTCGGTGCGGGTAACCATTCGCGAGTGGCGGAAACCTATCAAAAGAGTTTGTTGATTGGATTGGCTATGGCGCTGGTTTCAATACCCATCATGTATTTTTTGTCGCCGCTTATGATGGGTTTATTCACCGACACCGATGCCATAAAAAACACCGGCGTAACCTATCTCAGGATCGATGCTCTGGCCTTTTATGGCTACGTGGTTTTGTTTCAAAGCGTGGCTGTGCTGCAAGCAATGCGCAAGCCCATGTTCCCGATGTACCTTGGTATTGCAAGGCAATTGGTGATACCTGCAATCATTAATTATGTACTGATTGTGCTTTGGGACTACCCGATGGTGTCAATGTTTTACACCATTGTGACTGTTGTGATGATTAGCGCTGTGATTGCACATTTTTATACCAGGCGGGAAATTGGCAGGCTGCCTTGGGCTGGTGCTATGGAGTGATCAGATCGTAGCCTTTGGGTTTTGGTGGATTGATCGGGGTGGCGGGGAATGTTTTTTCTTGGAAATGGAACTCGCTGTGATCCTGGGCAGTGCCTGTCCATGGTCCAAGCAGCTTCATGGAGCCTCCGATTTATCGTGTTATTGTATAAGTGTCTGTCGCTAACCTCATAGCGCCAGACCGGGCAACAGGCAGTCCCGACAATATGGCACGGAGCGGCTGCTCATGAATAGTGAACGATCCGGCCTTACAATAACCAAAGCAAAGGGATCTGGACAATGAACATGATACAACGACTCGCGCTTACCGCGGCGACCTCTCTCGTTTTCACTACTGCGGCCTTTGCCGAGATAGTGTCTGAAACGGTGGAGTATACCGTCGATGGTGATTCCTTCACCGGCTACATGGTGTATGACGACGATATTGAGGGCGAGCGCCCGGGAATACTGATAGTTCACGAGTGGTGGGGCCACAACGAATTTGTCCGCAGCCAGGCCGAAAGGCTGGCTGGAGAGGGCTATACTGCGTTTGCACTGGACATGTACGGCACCGGTAAGCTGGCCGAACATCCTGACGACGCCAAGACATTCATGCAGGCCACCATGGGTGACAAAAAGGCACTCGAAGCCCGCTTCCGCAAGGCCATGAGCATTCTTCAGGACCATGAAACGGTCGACGAATCCCGGATTGCGGCCCAGGGTTATTGTTTTGGTGGTGCTGTCGTGCTCAACATGGCGCGGCTCGGCCTGGATCTTGACGGCGTCGTCAGCCTGCACGGAT
>DATBNH010000480.1:0-5224 GCA_036554405.1 Cellvibrionaceae bacterium
TATGGTTGCGGAATGAACCCGGGTGAATCTGCATCACCAGACCATCTTCAATACTCATGCCTGCCATTTCGGTGAGCATTTGGCCACGAAATTGCTCGGCTTCAGCGGCACTGCACTGCCCGGCCAGCGCCTTGGCAAACAGCTTTTCGCACTCGGCGCGAGATAAATCGGCGGTCACTGCGGTGGGGTGGCCGTGGTCGGTAGAGGTGGCACCAAAGGATTTAAAATACTCGCGGCGGTTTTTAAGCGCTGCCAGGTAACCCGCCCAGTTGCCGGTATCTTCACCGGTAATCTCACCGAGCCTGGCCACATTATTGGCAAAGCCTTCAAAGTCCGGGTCTACTACAGGGTCAGGACGGTAAGCGGTAATCACCCCGCCTTTCCAGCCGCTTTCGCGGATTTTTTTGTGGTGACGCAAATCATCCAGCGGCGACTCGGTGGTAGCCAGGTATTCGATATTGAATTTTTCCATCAACGCGCGCGGTAAAAACTCGGGCTTTTTCAGGTAGCTGTCAATGCGCTCATAATAGGCATCGGCAGTCGACTCCGACAGAATTTGATCCAGCTCGAACACATTTTTAAATACGTAATCGAGCCACATGCGCGATGGCGTGCCGCGAAAGGCCCAGTAGTGTTTGGCAAACAGACGCCAGATTTTTTTCGGGTCTTGCTCAACGGCCACACCACTTTTGGCGGGAATACCTAGCGAGGGCAAGGGCACCCCCAAGCTGTAGAGCATACGAAATACATAGTGATCGGGCTTGATCAGCAACTCTGCCGGATTGCCAAAGGGCTGGTTATCGGCAAACCAGGATGGATCGGTATGGCCGTGAGGGCTGACGATAGGCAGGTCTTTGATTTCCTGGTACAGACGCCGCGCAATGGCACGGGTAGTTTCATCGGCAGGAAACAGGCGATCCGGATGAAGATTCAATACACTCATGATGATATAAATACCCTTGTTGGTAGCAGGGAGGCCAAAAGCAGTCTGACCAAGATTAATTTTTTACAGAATCAGGTATGACCAATTTATGGTTACAAATACACCGACCAATGTCAATGCTGAGATCCGTTTTGACCGGTGGTTTCGCCAGCACTCCCCTGTTACGGTAGAATATCTGCAGCGCTTGGCTGGCGGTATTGTTACGGTCCAAAGAGCTGATTTACAGGGCCTTAACGCTATAGCAGCCGCTGATTAACACGGACTCATAAGCCAACAAACCCACACCAGAAGCGTTACCAACAGTGCAATTGACAGCAAGCAGGCCTTGATAACCGGTCTGACCAATTATAGAATTGCATCTGACGCCACACAACCAGAGAGAACACTATGCCTCAGATAGCCTGCATCGGCGAAGTTATGATCGAGTTGGCCACCAGCGCCGCGCAAAGCCCCGGCGAAGCGGAGCTAAAAACCCTGTCTTACGCCGGCGACACCTACAATACTGTTGTCACTCTGGCGCGGCTCGGCATCGACAGTGCCTACATTACTCGCTTGGGCGACGACCATTACAGCGATGCCATTATCGCAAAGCTGGAGGCAGAAAGCATTGCCACTGGGACAATTGTCCGCCATCAGGGCACGGTGCCGGGCCTGTATATGATTCACAACAGCCCCGACGGCGAGCGCGAGTTTTTTTACTGGCGCAATCAGGCCCCCGCCCGTCAATTGTTTAGCCATACCGAAGAAATCGCCAGCCTTGAGGCCGCACTGACCGACACTGACATGCTGTATTTGTCGGGTATTACTCTGGCGATTATCAACACTGAAGCTCGCAACAATTTACTGGCCTTTTTACGCCGCTACAGAGCCGCTGGCGGCCAGGTGGCTTTCGACAGCAACTACCGCCCGCGTCTGTGGACATCTGTTGAAGAGGCGCAAAAAGCGATGCTGGACATAATGGCCGAAACCGATTTGGCACTGCTGACACTGGACGACGAAGAGCTGTTGTGGGGCGCCAGTGGCGATGCTATTGAAGCGGTAAAGGCGCGCTACAGTGAGTTTGCCATCGGCGAGATTGTGCTTAAACGCGGAGCCAGCGATGTGGTTATACTCGAGGGCGATACGCGCACCGAGGTTCCCGTACCCAGGGTGGAACATATTATCGATACTACCGCTGCCGGTGACACCTTTAACGCCGGCTACCTGGCTACGCGCCTGCAAGGACAGTCGCCCACGGCAGCCGCAGAGCAAGCCAACCGCTGTGCCAGTATTATTATTCGCCATCGCGGCGGCGTTATTGACTCACACATTTTTGCCAGCGAGTTGGCCAGACTGTCTTGAACACACACCCGCGCAAGGAGGCGCCTAACGGTAGGCTTCAGGAATAAAGCTCAATAACCACGCCTCTTGCGCCGCAGCGTGAGTTGGCACATCTAATGCGCGGTAGCTAGCAGGTAACTCTTGCGGATAACCACCCACATCCGCCTCGCTATCAATAATGCGACCACTGCGCTCACGCACACTGGCGATAATGCGCTGATCAATAGCATCTCTGTCCCAGGGCCGGGCACCGGCGCGATTGAGTACGTGCTCTTTCACTCCAGCTACAGGCAGAGGCTCATAGCCAGCAATCCATAACGGTGGCCGCTGCAGTAGACGCACATCGCCGTGCACTTGCGCCATGGGATCGCCATCGAGATTATCCACGCGATTATCGGCCAGGTAAGCATCGCCCTGATAGGCCACCAGTGGCAAGTCGGAGTAAGTATCGCGTCCGTAAATTAAGTGGTTACCCACCACCGCCACCTGCGGATTGGCGGGCGCGATCTCGCTGTCGGCCCATTCATCGGCAATATAGCCTAACTGCACTGCGGCATTGCCCAGGTTGTACATCAGGTTGTTGGCCACTATGCCGCTGGCATGGGCTTTAAAGTAAGGGTTGCGCCTGTCGTTATGGGCAAACAAATTGCCGATCACCGCCACCTCTTGTACAAAGTCGTGTACCAACAGGCCTTTGGAGTGTTTGCCTTTTTTGTGGCTGGCGTAATCCAGCGCCTCGGCAATAATAGAGTAGCTAAAGGTAATGCGCCCCGAGGTGGCTTCCGGGCCCTTATAGCGCTCGCCGGAGGCGGCCATATTCTCGTCCACCGCCCAGGACACCGAGCACTGGTTGATGTGAATGTCCCGCGCCTCCTTACGCGATATGCCGATGGCATCGGTATCCCAACCAATCTGAGCCGGATTATCGTTGGCGCCCGGTCGCACCCTTAGGTGTTCGATACGCACATCATGGGTGCGAATAGATAGACCACCGCGAATCAAGGTGATGCCAGGGCTGGGCGCTGTCTGCCCAGCCACGGTTAGAAAGGGCTCAAGTATGTCAATGTTTATTCCGGCAAGGTTAATCACGCCACCCACCTCAAACACCACCACACGCGGGCCCGGTTCAGCCAACGCCCAGGCAAGAGAACCCTCACCGGACGGGTTGAGATTAGTGACCTTGAGAATTTGTCCACCAAGGCCACCGGGAGTGTGCATACCGAAATCACTGATTACGGTGGCATTATCAGCATTACGGGTAACACCGGGTTTGGTGGTGCAGGCAATAAAAAACACGGAGACAAAACACAGGAAGGCAAAGCGCATGCGCATAACAGCAGCTCCAACGAGCGGTGGCAGTATCACACCCCGTTAACATTCACAGAGTGCGCACAAAAATATTTACACCATGGGCTTGCCGCGCTTACACAGTTGAATAGCAAAGCCCCAGGGGTCTTTAAGCATTAATAGCACCGAGCCATCACTCAAGCGCACATCATCGACCACGCGAGCACCGGCCTGTTCAAGGCGTGCGGCATCGATTTGCGGGTCTTCAGATACAAATGCCAAATGCAGTGTGAGCGGGTTCATGGCCGGATAATCCGGTACCTCATCGGGCGGATTATTGTAGATTTCAATCATCACCTTGTCGGTGCTGTCAGCCAAAAAATGTGTATGTGGCGCCTTGTCAAACTTGTGCTTGATGGTAAAACCCAGGTGCTCACAGTACCAGGCGGCAATTGCCACTGGGTCTTTTACGTTAAAGGCAAAGTGTTCAATACGCATCAAGCATTCCTATAAAATAATCTCTAAAAACTATTTCTCGTAAAGACCAAAAGCCATGGGCAAAAATTCACTCAAGGCTGGAATATACGTAACCAGCATTAATACCAGCACCATAGCCGCATACATGGGTATTAGCGGTTTGACCAGTTTGGCGATAGATGTTTTGGCAATACTGCAGCCCACAAACAATACCGAACCAACCGGTGGGGTACACAGGCCAATACACAAATTGAGCACCATCATAATACCGAAATGCAGCGGCGAAATACCCAACTCCATCACCACCGGCAAAAAGATCGGAGTGAATATAAGCACTGCCGGGGTCATGTCCATAAACACACCCACCAACAATAGCACCAGGTTGATGGTTAACAGGATAACAAAGGGGTTATCGCTTAAACCCATCAGCGCCATGCTGATGTTTTGGGGAATATTTTCGTAGCTCATCATCCAGCTCATTGCAGTAGATGTTGCAATCAGCAACATCACAATAGCGGTGGTCTCTACCGCTTTAACAAAAATCTCCGGCAGCTGGAATAATTTCACTTCGCGGTAAATACCCACCGATAAAATCAGCGAATAGAGCACCGCGATGACACTGGCCTCTGTGGCGGTAAAAAAGCCGCCGACGATACCGCCAATCACTAATACCACTAGAAACAAACTGGGCAAGGCATCCAGGGTTTTGGTTACCAGGTCTTTGAACGTGGGCATCACCCCTACCGGGTAGCCGTGAATTTTGGCGTAAACGGCGCACACACCCATCAGCCCCATAGCCACTAACAGCCCGGGAATATACCCGGCAATAAACAGCGCGGCAATGGACACACCGCCGCTGGCCAATGAGTAAATAATCAGAATATTACTGGGTGGAATCAGCAACCCGGTGGTAGACGCGGTGACGGTAACCGCTGCTGAAAACTCTTTACTGTAGCCTTCCTTTTCCATACGCGGGATCATAAACCCGCCCACCGCTGAGGTTGCCGCCACGGCCGATCCGGAGATAGCGCCAAACAAGGTACAGCTGATAATGTTTACAAAGGCCAGACCGCCCGGCAACATACCAATTAATACCTTGGCAAAATCAATCAACCGGCGGGCAATGCCCCCTCGCCCCATTAATAACCCCGAGAGGATAAAAAACGGAATAGCCAATAAGGCAAAACTGTTGAGACC
>DATBNH010000328.1:0-5079 GCA_036554405.1 Cellvibrionaceae bacterium
CGGCAATTATATCGCCGCCTATGGCGAGGATTTGGGCGTGGAATTTGACAAAATTCGCGTGTTTGAAATTTTCGGCGGGAAGACCGATTGGGAGCAAAGCCAGGTAACCTTTGACAGTTTCACCCATGGCGAGCCGCTGGAAAAACTGTTTAACAGCCAAATGGTTTTTGATACCGAACTCAACCCCGAGCCCGGCGGCAAAACATTTATTACCTTACCCCGGTCGGTAATGCAACGCCTGCTGGATGGCCACACCCACGGACTATTGCTGCGGCCGCTGGGCGCTATTGATGCCAGTATTTACGATGCCGAAGATGATGATTTTTCCGGTGCGGAGCTGTATTTTAGTACGACCGAGTGAGACTAACGACCTTAATATATTTGCACAATTTCGGCTTAAGTACCCTGTTAGGCGCCACGCACTCTCGTCACTATTAAGAATATAATCCCTGCCAATAAACCAATGGACCCTCGGAGATAACTTGCATTGTGCATAAAGCCAACTCTTATGAATTGCACAGGATTTGTTACCCCTGGATGAACCCATTGATTACCCGCAACGACCGTATCATTATTAACGACTTGTTACCCGTACTGTTGGCCGCTTATACCCGCAAGAAATGTAATAACAACAGCCAGGGAACCTCTCATTGTTCTCGGATCTTTAAACATAAAGCCGAAAAGTCCAAGTATCGAACATGAAATATGGCCCATACACCACGCTGCCAAAAACCTATACAGCCACACCCACCCTAGGGGTTTCGTGGGCCCAACCCAGGTTAAACTGTATAAACTTAAATTTGGTGAAATACTCTTCAGAAAATGTGAAGCGAACTTGATCGTGAATAACACCGTAAAACCCTGAGATTAAATTCGCGATAAGTATAGCTAATGTATATTCTTTAAATCTCTTCACAACCCTGTCCCCGCTTAAGGTTTCAATCAGCCGTCGCGTTAGGGACAGGCTGTAGTCACGAGTTAGGCGGTAGCGCCTGGATGGACAAGAGAATATCTCGAACAATGGCTTCTCTTTTATACAAATCGTCCCATCGGTTTGGAGTATCTATATTTAGCGCAAAAAAGACTGGCCCAGACGGCCATTCTACCCACCCGATCCACCAACCATACCGACCCTCCCATCCTGTCTTTGCTCGTAGTATCCAGTTTTTTCCAGCTTCAGTTATCATAATATCCTTTACCATAAGCTGGTGCTCCAGCTTGAACGGAAGCTCAGTGTAATATAGCTTCTGCAAAAGCGTTATTTGCTCAGCGGCTGATATCGTGAGATTTCCATCAACCCAATATGCTCCTCTGTCGGTGCTTGGGTCCATATTCCCGTAATCGATTTTTTCCAGGTATGCCCTCGCTTTTTTCTCACCGATCTCCTTCGCAAAATTTTCATACACCCAAAGCGAAGAATTTCGCATAGCCGAGCGCAAATTTTGATTTTGATTATGAGGTTCATACCCTCTTTTAACCCCATCCCACGGAAATACCTGAAACTCATCCTTGACTACCCCTGCATTTAAAGCAAAAAGCGTATGGGGAACTTTGAACGTGGATGCCGGAGAAAATCGCTTGTTAGCTCGCGCCCTGTCATAAACACTAACTTTTTCAGGTGAACCACGGCGGTCAACTATAAGAATAGTGCCAGTCGCTTCATACTTATCAAAGAAAGCCTTCCATTCAGGCTCTTCAGTGCCTTTCTCTAGACTGATGGCTTCATAACTAAAAAGTGCGAAAGTTAAAAGAAAAATAATGAACCTAAAAATCACTCTGCCTCCATAAGTGCCGAATGCCGTCATACGCAGCAGCTTTGTTGTTGGTTGCTATTGTTACAGTGTTTTTTTCGCCGCATAAACGACGAAAATTCTGCAAGCATGACATTTTTTCTACATAGCGAAGCGCCACGCCTGCTACGCAGCACGTTGCAGAGCGCAAGCCACAGCCAAAGAGTGGCGATATAATAAGCTTGTTATGGAGCTATTGTGAATTATTAAATTTCTCAAAGGCTTTTTCTGCAGACTTAAGTGCTACCGCCTTAATGATATTTTCTGATCGTTTTTGTGCATTGATACCAACTAATTCCCGGTTTTCTATGAATTTAGGGAAATAGGGGGATTTCTTGGCTTCGCGCATAAGCGAATCAAGCTCACCGACTGAGAACACCTCGAGATATGACACCGCAAGATTTCGTTCCCACTGAATCCGATAAGAATACTGCACATCTAAAAATCCAAGGAAAAGAAGCCTAAGGGCTTTTTCTTCACCCACGCTTTTCGCTATAAGCCTATAATGCTTAGTGTTCTTTCCAAATGGCTTGGACAACTCGTATAGGTGATCGCTTTGCGAATCCATTCGAAGCGCAAATAATTTTGCCCTTTCAACTGAATTATCTTCCATGTCAGCTGATAAAACCAAAGAACATAAACCTACCAGGAAGAATGCGAAACCAAGACTCAATGTTAGTTTCATGTCGACCCAATAACGCCTGGCTTTGCGGCGTGCCGGAGCGCAGCGTAAGTACGTCCGCTAACAGCCACGGTTGTGTGATGGCAGCTCAAGCTGGCAGCCCCTCGAACGTTGGCACCCCCCCCTAGCTCCCCATCCCAGGCAGCCTTGCTGGATGAAAAGATGTGCGCAGTTGGCAATATGGTGATTTCAGTGTCCAAACACCCGGCAGGAACGACGAGCAAGCCTGCAATCTGAGTGCTTGGTAATGCTGAACCACACAACTTACAAAAGCTCTTGTGATGGCGAGTACCTGGAAGCGTAAAGGAAGTCACAACATCTGCACCGGACTGCCAGACCAATTTAGCTGAACTTGAAAAAAGATTTGCTGCATAAGCCGAGCCTGAATCTTTTTGGCAGTGCTGACAATGACACAGGTAAAAGCTGTCGAAAACACCTTTTACCTCAAAACTCACTGTGCCGCACAAACAAGAACCGAAATGATCAGTCATCAGAGCCCCTACCTTGGTCTGTGGGTGAAATGCACACAAGATTTATATCGTAGTCCAACGACCGTTTTGCTCGTGCCTCATATCCCGGGCCACTTAAATATGAAAACTAACCCCAAACCCCCACCCGGTCAAGCTTTGGAGTCTATTGGTGTAGTTTTCAATAACCAGCAAAACAGTCGCCGAGCCTTATATCCCAGGTTTTAGGATGCAAGCGTAACCGCTTGAATTTCAATATTAAAATCGTGTTACCCACAAGAGCGCTGCAGATATAGGTCACCAAGGCCGTATTGCGGGCTATAGAAGGCTGTGCCGGCTCAGGGAATACCGATGCTTGAAGTTCTAATGTTAAAAGAGCTTTAAATGAGTGCCCAAAACAAACCTGCGACAATTGTCGCAAATAACACTTGACTTACCTGTGACAAATGTCGCACCCTAAGGCCTTTGGTCACTCACTGATAAGAACTTTATGCACCAACCTACTGCGCCCGAGCTGGAAATTCTTAAATTACTGTGGTTAAAACAACCGCTTACTGCCCGCGAGCTGCATGATGAACTGGCGCCCTTGCTGGGCTGGGGCTATTCCTCCACCCGTAAAACCCTGGAGCGGATGGTCGCTAAAGGCTTTATTACTTGTGAAAGCCATGGCAATAAAAACCGTTACACCGCTCTGCTGGATAAAATGCCCACTCTGGCCGCTTTTGCTCAGGACTTTGCCAACAGGGTATTTGAAATCAATGGCCCACTACCGGTGGCCATGTTCGCTAACAGTAAATTAGTGAACGCCAATGAAATTGCTGATTTAGAAAAGCTGCTGCGGGGTTTAGCCGAACAGCCACCCCTGCCCACGAACAAGAAGGATGTTTAACATGGCCCAACAGCTGCTAATTTCGTTGTTGTTGTGTAGCGTATGGGCCACGGTATTGTGGTTAGCCAGTCAGTTGATACTGAAGAAAATTCCCGCTTTACAGCGCTGGCCAGCCTTTTATTGGTGCCTGCTCGGCCTATGCTTTTTACCTTTACTGCCACTACCCCAATTGGGTCAACACTGGGCGATACCGTCAGCATTACTGCAAGACACCGTCTATTCAATTCAAACTTTAGCTGTGCAGCCCGAGCATCCCAGCCTGATTCAGCCCCCTACAAATTTACAGCCATTGTGGGTAGCGCTACTGGGGCTGATATTTAGTATTAGCTTGTTCCAATTGGGGCGAGTAGCCAAACAATGGCAACGCCTGCAACAGCTGATAAAACTGACCGAGCCATTAGCCGCCACGTCAGAATTGTGTCCGGCACAGCAGGCGTCTATGCCCGCTAATGTTGAGATCCGCCAAACTCAAGCGGCTATCTCGCCTTTTATGGCCGGGTGGAGCCGTATGGTGTTGGTGGTACCGGCTTATATCTGGCAATTGTCAGTGCAGCAGCGCCACTTATTGCTGACACATGAATTGGTACACCTGAAAAGACGCGATCCGCAACAGCTATTGATGCTGCGTATAGTGGTGGCTTGTTGCTGGTTTATTCCGGTGCTGCGCAAAATTGAACAGGGCTTTATTCACAGTATCGAACTTGCCGTTGATCGGGCAGTGCTAGCAAAGCAACCAGAACTGTCAACTGTGTATGGCCAGACGTTGCTCAGCAGTTTAAAGCTGAGTCAGGCAAGTCAGGGGTCTGTGTTAACGCCAGGTTTAATTAACCGTCATTCCGATCATGATTTTTTTCAGCAGCGTTTGCAACATTTGTTTAAACGCTCGCCGGAGCTGTCTAACGGCCAAAAATGGCGCATTGTCCTCGCCTTTATGTTTGGTGCGCTGTTGCTGCACATGAGCAGCTCGGCGTTTAATTACAGCGAGCCACCAACAGAGTGGCTGCTGCCCCTTGGCAAAGCGCCCATTAATTCCTTTTATGCCGAAAAACACCCCATTCGGCAAAACCGGCCACATCAAGGGTTGGATTTTGGTGCCCCCAGCGGCGCGACAATTAAGGCGGCTCAAAAAGGTAAAGTGTTAATTGCTGACGCCACCAGTCTAAGCAACGGCTACGGCAAAGTGGTGTTGATTGATCATGGTCATGGCTACCAGACGCTCTATGCTCATCTGGATGATTTTTCCATTATCGC
>DATBNH010000523.1:0-3961 GCA_036554405.1 Cellvibrionaceae bacterium
TATCGCGCTAAAGACAAAGGTCGCAATGTGTTGCAGTTTTACACCGCCGATATGAACCATGCCGTTGAGCACCGTCTGACCATTGAACGGGAGCTGAGAAGTGCGCTGCGCCTGGGACAGTTTGAGCTTTACTACCAGCCACTTATTGACTATGCCACAGGAAAAATTATTGCCGCTGAAGCTCTGATTCGTTGGAAGCACCCTGAGCGGGGGCTGGTGTTGCCGGGCGACTTTATTCCCGAAGCGGAAGACTCAGGCCTGATCAGGCCGATAGGGAAGTGGGTGCTAAAAACCGCTTGTCATCAAGTGCGGGGGATGCAAAAGGCACTCAATCAGGAAATTCGTTTATCTGTCAACGTTTCCGCCAGGCAGCTTAATGATTCTGAATTTATTGATGCGCTCGACAACGCACTTTCTGCCAGTGGCTTACCTGCTGCCAGCTTGAGCATTGAGGTTACCGAAAGCACATTAATGATTGACAGCGATAACGCCATTGCCCGCTTACAAGCCATACGCAAGCGCGGTTGCAATATTGCCATTGATGATTTCGGCACGGGTTACTCCTCGCTCAGTCATTTGAAGAGGCTGCCGATTAACTGTCTTAAAATTGATCGAAGCTTTGTGCAAGACTTGCCCGACGACGAAGAGGATAGAGCGATTACCTCACTGATTATTGCCATGGCCAACAGCTTGCATTATCAGGTGATTGTCGAGGGGGTGGAAACCCAACAGCAACATGCTTTTTTATCCCAAAGCGGCTGCCAGTTTGGCCAGGGTTATCTGTATGGCCGGCCGCTGCCTGCCGATGAATTTATGGCGCTGGTTTTTAGCGGCAAACACCAGGGCATAATCCCCGATAATAAATAACGTATTGCGTCGCCCTATAGATAATCGACGTTGTTTAAAGCAAAGCGGGCAAGGGCGGGTCGTAAGCTTTCAGGATTTCCGCTAGGAGCGCTAAACCAGGCCGTGGCCGGGCTATCCACTTGCACCGCTGGAGTACCTGCTGTAACCCCATTATCTTGCCAAAAAGCAATGCGACGCGCTATGGCTTCGCCCGAATCCAGTAACCTGACCTGTGGCCCCAATAATGCCTGTATGGGTTGTTGTAACAACGGGAAGTGGGTACAGGCCAATACCAGGCAATCGAGACGCTGGGGATAAGGATTGCTCGCCGATTCCACCGTGAACGGTAATAGCTCATGAGCCAACTGCGCGGTATCTACAGGCTCCCCACGCAGCTGTGCCTCCGCCATAGCCACCAGGGCACTGGAGCCCACACAAACCACATGGCAGTGGTTGGCAAAATCATCGATTAACTGGCGGGTGTACGCACGCCTGATGGTGGCCGGGGTTGCCAGCAGGCCAAAATAACCATTGGCCGAAGCACTGGCGGCGGGTTTGATGGCGGGCACAACTCCGATTACCGGTAAGCTGTAAATGGCACGCAGTGCAGGCAGCGCCAAGGTGCTGGCGGTATTGCAGGCAATAACCACAATATCGGCCGGGTAGGGAGCACGGGCAAAATAGCGGGCGAGTACTTGGCAGGTGCGTTCAATAACGACCTCGTCGGGTTTATCGCCATAGGGAAAGCCGCCGTTGTCAGAAATATAGTCAAAACGGCAATGGGGTAATAATTGCTGTGCATGCGCCAGAATGCTAAGCCCACCCACGCCTGAATCAAAAATGGCAACCCGCGGCCCGACACTCGCTGAATTCATGATTTAATGCGCCAACAGATCGGCGATAGCCTTGCGATAGCGAGCATCTTCGCTGTCGAACAGCGAATCGCCACTCATTTTATAGGCATGATACAAAAACTTGCGTGCCTCAGCTTCCCGGGCAAGCTCCCACAGGCATTGCCCTAAGCGCAATTGCAAAAACGAGCTTTTATCGGCATCGGGGCAATACAGCGCCGATTGCAGGGATTCGCTACCTGGTTCAAACTGACCGAGACGAAAATAGGCATCGCCAATGGCTGTCAACACCCAACCGGCTTCGGCAAAATCCGATTGAGGCTTGGGAATCAGCAGCCAGGCTTGATAGAATGCACGCAGCGCCAGACGGTACTCGCCGCGATCATAGAGTCGATAGCCATCGGCACAGAGCTGTCGAACCTGGAGAGTTAGCGGGTTGTTATTCATCACTCTTATTACTTTGATAACGACGGCCACAGTATAACCAGTAAATAACCCGGCACACCAGACACCCCTTGGAAAAACTGCACACAGCTATGATGAATCAATTTTTACTTGAAAACACCGAACTCGTGCTGGCAATGGCCCTTATATCCGGTGTGTTGACCGGCGTGCTAGGCAGCTACATGTTTGCGCTCAGGATATACCGCCGCCGCGCCCTTAATGCGGAAAAAACCACAGAGCAGTTGCAGGCCGACTTGCAACACCAGCAGCTGCAGTTACAGCAGGAAATTACCCATCAGCAATCTGTGCGTGCCGATCTGAATGTGCAAATCAAGGAGTACAAACAACAACTTGAACTGCAACAGGATAAATACTTGAATCTCAGCACGCAGTCCGCACGACAGCAAGCCGAACTGGATCAAGCCCGGTTAAATCTTGATCAGCAAGTGGCAATGCTGGAGTCGGCAAAAACAGAATTAAAACGCGAGTTTGAGTTGACCGCCAATCGCCTGTTTCAAGCGAAAAGTGAACAATTCAGTAACGTTAATCAATCGTTACTGGAAAGCACCCTGTCACCTTTTAAAGTCCAACTACAGGATTTTCGCAAAAAAGTTGAAGATGTGTATGAAAAAGAAAATACTGAACGCAGCCGCCTGTCCGGTCAAATCATGGAACTACAAAAGCAGGCCCATAAAATCAGTGAAGATGCGGTTAACCTCGCCCGCGCGCTTAAGGGGAACAGTAAAACCCAGGGCGGCTGGGGAGAGGTAGTGCTAGAGCGGCTACTAGAGCAATCCGGCCTGCACAAGGGCAGGGAGTATGAAACCCAGTTGGCCTTTCAAAGCGCCGATGGCACGCGGCGCCTGCCCGATGTAGTCGTGCGCCTGCCCGAGGGCAAGGATATTATTATTGATGCCAAAGTGTCATTGACCGACTACGAACGCTATTGTAATGCCGATAACGAAAGCGATCGGGAAAAGCATCTGCAATTGCATATTCAGTCTATTCGGGCGCACATACGCGGTTTGAGTGCCAAAGACTACGAAAATCTGCCAGGGCTGCGTGTGCTCGATTTTGTTTTTATATTTATTCCCATCGAGGCCGCTTTTATGCTGGCGCTGCAATATGAGCCCAATTTGTACAAAGAAGCTTATGACAAGCACATTATTTTGGCCAGCCCTACCACTTTGCTGGCTATTTTACGTACCGTGGAAAATATATGGCGCTACGAAAAGCAAAACAAAAATGCCGAAAAAATTGCCCAACAAGCCGGGTCCTTACACGATCAGTTTGTGCGCGTGCTGGAAGCCTTGGACGGTGTCGGCGGGCAGCTGAATAAGGCACAGGAAGCCTATCAACTGGTGCATAACCGGCTCTCATCTGGCAGGGGTAACTTGCTGAAACGTGTTGACGACATTCGCAAACTAGGCGCCAAAACCAAGCGCACCATTGATCCTGCTCTGTTAGATGAGAGTGAGCAAGAATTATTGGAAACTGAACAGTCCCCACAGGAGCAGAAATAATATGATGGGTTGGCTACTGGCAGGACTTGTTATTATTGCGGTACTTACAAGCCTTGCGCTGTTTTATGTGATTAAGTTGCAGCACCTGAAAAAATCCCAGGCCATTGCGCTCAGGCAATTAACAGAACAGGGCGAGCGCCAGCGGGAACGTGTTAATACCAGCATACAGATATTAGCCGGTGCCGTGGGTAATGATGAGGTAACCCTAACCGAAGCCAGTATTCGTATTTGCGGATTGCTTGATAGCCTGCAGGCCAGCGAGGAGGTGCGCGAACAATACAGCGCGTTTTATCAGCT
>DATBNH010000545.1:0-5080 GCA_036554405.1 Cellvibrionaceae bacterium
GCATAAAGCGCTTTGGGCTTTTGGGCTCTGCTGCTGGCTGGGTGCCTCGGCTTTGGCCAGCGAGGAGATGCAGGTCAACTACTGGAGTAGCCCGGCCGGGCGGGTAGCCTATGAGGTGGATTTACTGCAAAAAGCCCTGGATGCGGCGCCGGGGGAGTACCCGCCTTATAAGCTAACCATTATTGATGAGTCGGTAGGCACCTTGCGCGGGCGCCAGCAGGTGGCCGATGGCGCAATAATGAATATCTATGCCGCTCCTTTTCGCGATGATAGCTATGTCCGGCAAGGGCAGATTCTGGTGGTGAAACAACCGTTGCTGCAGGGTATTTTAGGTTATCGGCACTTGATTATTCGCCAGAGCGATTATGCCCGGTTCCAACAGCTCGACAAAGACAGTTTGCGGCAAAAGCGTATCGGTCAGGGATCCAACTGGCCGGAGGTGGCCATTTATCGTCACAATGGTTTTCAGGTGGACGACGGCGGCCGCTTTCCGCTTTTGCTGAAAATGTTAGCTCACGGCCGAGTGGATGTGGTCCCTCTTGGTATCAATGAGGCGGCCCGGGCCATTAATGAGGCCGGTCTTGAGCAGCAGTTGATGATTCTGCCGGAAGTGTTGCTCTATTATCCGCTACCGGTAGTGTTTCAGGTAAGTGGCAAGGCGCCGTTATTGGCCCAGCGTCTGCAAGCCGGAATGGCGGTCTTGGCTGACGATGGCACTTTGCTGAGCTTGTTTGAAAGCTATCACCGTCAGCTGTTGATGGACTTGCAAAAGCAATCTTTGCGCGTATTAGTGCTGGAGCACCCCAGCGCCAGCTCGGTAATGGGCCTGGCCAAGCCGCAGCTATTGCCGCTTGAGCAACCCTGATACTATTGCCGCCACACCTTATTCGATGAAATGACTTTTAAAGGACTTGGCATGAAAAAAATCATGGCTTTGGTATTGCTGGTACTCGCTTATATAGGCGCCAGTTTCTATGCTGGCGTTATCGGCGAGCAGAACATTCGCCAGCAGCTGGCACTGTCCCAAGCCCACACTAATGCACAAGGCGTTGTAGTTGAACTTACTGATTATCAGCGGGGCATTTTTAGCAGTCAATTTCAGCTGACAGCCCGATTATTTTCAAACCCTGGCGTGGTTGAAGAGCTAACCATAAACAGTGACTCCGAGGTGAAACACGGCCCCTTGATGTTTGCCGATGGGCTAAAATGGGGATTGTTTTATGCTAAAACCGATGCCGGGTTAATCACCGCTAATACCGATACCCCGCTATTATTACGCGATGCCTTAGGCGATGCATTAGGGCAATTGTCACTGCATGGTCATTTCAACGGCAGCTATACCGCCGCTTGGAACACGCCACCGCTGCACTATGCCGAGCAGGGAGAGGCCCTGACGATTGATGGCTTTGCTGTAGCGCTGAGGGGCAATTTTAACGCGCTTGATATGCAAGGTGACTTCACCCTCGGAGCTGTGAACTATCGCGCTGCCGATGGCGCTGAAGTTAATATGACGCCATTAAATGGCGTTATTAATATGCGTATGCTGGCCGAGAATATTCCCCTGACCGATGTCAGTGCTCAGGTGGACGAGCTGAGCCTGAAATTCGCTGGCATCGCTCCGATGGTGGTGCGAAATATCCAATTTAATCAGAGCCAGAAGATGCGTGACTCTTTGGTAGAGTCCGGTTTTCAGCTGACCATTGCCTATCTGGACAGCCTGCTGGCACTGGAGAACCTGTACTACGGAGCTAGCCTCACTGGTTTATCCGTGGAAGCCGTTAATGCCTGGACGGATTACGGCAATGCCGGTGTTTATGCTTTGCAGTTTGATGACACTTTGCGCCATGCTCTGGCGCTGACTTTTACCGATCAGCTTAAACTGAGTTTAACATCGGGTGCGGAATTGTTTGGTGGGCGTTTTACCCATAGTATTGACCTGCAGACACGTGCCCAGTATCAGGGGAGCCGTGTATCCGAAGTGGATAACATGGCTGACTTGCTGGCCTTTTTAATTGGCAGCAGCGAGCTGCGGGTGTCGAAATCTGTGGTGACAGGTTCTATCCTGATTTTATTTTTAGCGGAATATCTCGATACCTATCTGATTGAGCAAGGCGATGATTATGTATTTAACGCCTCACTGGAAGGTGGTGTCTTGCGTTTTGCCGATGTGGCGTGGCCGCTGGCGGAGCTCATGACTATGGGTAATTCGGCAACGCCTGTCGAGGAGTAGATAGAGGTGCTGCAATGGCTTTTCGTTAGTTTACACTGCTGCGACAGGGGTTTTCATTGACACCTGTATGCTGTCAATGAACCCTTCAACTGGAGTGAAATTATGAAAAAGTTAATCCCGGCTTTATTGTTGAGTACTTCACTGACGATGTCGGCTATTGCTTTTGCCGAGGCAGATGCCGAGCCGTATCAGCAGCATGACCCACAACATTATCTACTGCATGAACGGGTAGCTGACAAACTGGCATTGTCCGATGCCCAGCGCGAGCAGATACAGAGTTTAATTAGCTCGCATCGCGAGCAATATCCTCGCGAGCGTGGCACCTACCGAGAGCAGCGTAAAAGCATAAACGAGTTGCTGGATGCCCCCACCTTCGACGAGGCCCAGGTGCGCAATATTCTTACCGAGCAAAGTGAGCGGCATCTGGTGGCTTTGCGCTTGCAACATGAACTGCGTCAAGTGCTCGACAGTGACCAGCGTGAAAAACTCGATACCATGCAAAAGCGCATGACCAAGCGCGATCATCAGGGAGGTAAGTGGCAGCATGAGGGCTTGGATGGCAAGCCCAGCAAAAATCACCAATAACCTATAGATGTGCTCTGGGAAAACGCCCGCTAGCGGGCGTTTTTGTTGTAAATCACCTGCTTTACGTCATTACGTGCAAAGTAAAACAGAGGCCACCGATATCAGTGCGGTGCACAGTCAGATGACCATTTTGCGCTCGCGCGGCGGCTTGGGCTATGGCCAGGCCAAGCCCGACATTGCCTTTATGACCACGAGCGGGATCGGCTCGATAGAAAGGCTCAAACAGATGCTCCAGCTCTGTATTCTCAAGTCCCGGGCCGTCATCTGTCACAGACAATTGCCAGCCGGTTGGGTGGGTGATAAGTGATACGCTAATGTGCTGGCCATAGCGGCAGGCATTGGATAATAAATTATCCAACACTCGCTTTAGCAATTGTGGTTTGAGTTCACCCTCAAGCTGCTCGGGGCCCTGATAGTCGATTTGCTTATCGGGCGCTTGAAAACGCCAGTCTTGAATAATATCGCGTACTTCGCCGGCAAGATCGCCATTTTCTGATGCCTCCTGATACAGCGAGCCCTCTAACCGCGACAGGGTTAGCACTTGTTCCACCAGATGCTCCAGGGTGTCGCACTCTTTTTCAATGCGTTGCAGGTAGCTGTTGTTTCCCTTGTCAGCCAGCAGACCTGCGGCCAGTTTCAATCGCGTCAGTGGCGAGCGCAACTCGTGAGAAACATCGGCCAACAAGCGCTGCTGGGCATCGATGGACTTTTGCAAACTGGCGGCCATGGTGTTGAACTCCTGCCCCAGCTGCCCCAGCTCACCGCTAATAGGCTCGACGCGGGTGTCGAGCTTGCCTTTACCCAATTCACGGGCCGCTTGTGACAGTTGCCTGATGGGGCGCGATAGCCACTGGGCCAGGGTAAGACTCAACACTAACACCAGTATCATGGAGGCACTGAGACGCCACAGAGGTGAGTCGAGAAAAAAACGTTGCCACAGCGGTAAAACTCGCGGTGGCATAATCCAGATGGCGCGCACGTCGCCATCTTGCAGGGGAACAATAAAGGGCCCGGCGGCGGATTTTTCGGGCGATAGTCGCAAGACTGAAACTTGCTTAGCGGCCACCAGCTCTGGTAGGCGCCAGTGATCGGCGCGGCGGTCTACGGGTTGCAAACTGCTTTCGTCATATAAAACCAGCCAACGGCCAACGCGGCTTTCTTTGAGCTCATCGCGGGTATTACCTTCGAATCGATTAATCGCAGATTCTATGCGTGCAATGAACTCTACTTCATCGGCATTGGGTTGGGTGAGCACAGGGTAGTTGTTAACGTAATGGGCCAGTAAAAAATTGATCAGCAACAATACGCTGAGTGATAGCCAGAACCATAAGAATAAACGCCCGGTGAAACCGGTAAATAACAGTTTTTTCATCGTGGTTCGGCAATTAATTGATAACCGGCCCCACGCAGGGTGCGAATGGCCAGAATATCATCGTTAATAGCGCTCATTTTTTTGCGAATATGGGAGATATGAATATCAATATGACGGTCGTAGGGCTGTAAGTGCCGGCCGAAAGCCTGTTGGCATATGGCTTCTTTGGTAACAATTTCACCCGGGTGCTCAAACAGAATGTTGAGTACACGAAACTCGGCAGCGGTGAGCGTGAGTGGCTGCCCATGGTAATTGGCTTCAAGGCTTTCGGGCTTGAGCTCCAGTTCACCCACGCTGTGATTGTCTGGCGAGAGTCTGCGCAGGATGGCTTGAATGCGCGCCACCAGCTCGCGGTGCGAGAAAGGTTTGGCCACATAGTCATCGGCGCCCATCTCCAGGCCCAATACCCGGTCAATCTCATCGCCGCGGGCGGTAAGCATGAGCACTGGCACTCGGCTGGTTTTACGCAGCTCGCGCAGTACCTCAAAGCCGTTCATCGAGGGCAGCATGACATCCAGCAAAATCAGGTCGGGATTGCTATTTGTGGCTTTTTCTAAGCCAGCGGCGCCATCGTGGCAGATATCAACCTGCATATGATGGCTCTGCAAGTACTCGGCTAATAGCTCGCACAGGGTTTGGTCGTCGTCGATAATCAGGATAGTGGTCATTGTTTGATTCTAATCCTATGGTGACGGTAGTCGTGGGGTTTTACGATAATTTACTTGGGAGTGTATTAGTATCAGCTATACCCCCTCAATCCCCGAAAGCGGGGAGGAAGTCTTGTGTCAGTGTAATTGGGACAACAAAAAGGGCCGCAGCGCGGCCCTTGAACATTGCGATGAGCAAATATTCTGTTATTGCTCCACTTTTTCCAGGTGAACGTCCATTTGTGG
>DATBNH010000331.1:0-7264 GCA_036554405.1 Cellvibrionaceae bacterium
GCTTTGGTATTGATGATGTTCGTGATGCCGTAATTTCCGAGGGGCCAGTCGTAATTGGAATTCCCTGGTATAACGGAATGTATGACACACTACCTAATGGATTAGTAAAACTATCTGGAAAGCTAACAGGAGGTCACGCTATTCTGATCACTGGATATAGCCCTAGCAAAAGATTTGGAAATTCAACCGAAGAGGTGTTTCGATGGAGAAATTCCTGGGGTACTGATTATGGAATTAACGGTTCTGGTTGGATTAAATATAAAGATCTAGCAAAGTTACTATCAGAGAGCGGCGAAGCTTGCGTTCCTATGCAACGTGAGGTACCACTGTTTAACGAGCCAAAACGAAGTGTTTGGCAAAAGTTATTTAATAAATAAATAGTGGGATGTAGCTCAGTTGGCAGAGCGTTCGACTGTTAATCGAAGTGTCGCTGGTTCGAGCCCAGCCATCCCAGCGGACCCCTATCCTAACATCACTCAACGATATTTCACGGGGTAGGGGTTCATATCGGCCAAGTGTTACGGTAGCACAGCGGTCTCCAAAACCGCAGGACGGAGTTCAATTCTCCGGGTCGGTGCGAAAATAAAGAAAAGAGAGAAATGAAAATCAAAACAGAATGGCTACAAGCTTTAAAAAAAATGAGTCATAAAAAGTATTGGAACAAGCCAAACACCGTAGAGTTTTTTGCATTCGTCGTAAAAGCTGCAATAATTATTCCAGGACTACTTTTTGACATCCAGTGGTGGTGGCTATACCTATTTGCATTGGCTACTAGTTTTATGCTAATATGGTCCTCTACAGTAAAAACATTACCGACCCTAATATGGTTTAACATTTTGTGGGTATTTTTAGCGATAGCAGCTATTTTTAAGAATTTGGCTTGATCGGAGCAAGGTGAAAAAAAGAAAAGTAGCAGTTGTGGGAAAGGGGACGGCCGGTAGTCAGGCCGCCTCATATTTTGCCAGCCTATCTACCGAGGTCGAAGTAGACTGGTACTTCGACCCAAACAAGCCTACACAGTCGGTGGGAGAGGGCTCCACCCTAAGCTTGCCAACTAACTTATTTAAAAATGTTGGCTTTACTCATGGTGATTTAAAAAAAATTAAAGGAACGTTTAAAACTGGAATCTATAAAGAAAACTGGGGGGAAAAAAATAAAAGTTTTTTTCACGATTTTCCACCACCCCAATCCGCATATCATTTTAATGCTGTTGAGCTTCAAAAATATTTAGAAGAATACCTTGAAGACAGCGTTAGCATTATTAGAGAGTCGGTAGATTATAAAGAAGTTGAAGCCGACTTTGTCCTTAACGCCTCGGGCGTACCAGAAAGTTTCGATGACTTCCATACCTCTGAATACATACCAGTCAATGCCGCATATATAACACAGTGTTATTGGGACAGGCCAGAGTTTGACTATAGCCTTACTATTGCACAAAAATATGGCTGGGTTTTTGGCATACCTCTTCAAAATAGATGTTCTATAGGCTACCTTTACAATGATAATATAAATGCTGAAGAAGAGGTTGCCGAAGACGTAAAAGAAATTTTTGAACAGTACGGATTGAAACCTAGCAATGACACAAATAGCTTGCGATTTAAGAATTATTATCGTAAACAAAACTACGAAAAAAATGGCAGGATAGCTCACAGTGGAAACGCATCGTTTTTCCTAGAGCCACTAGAAGCGACCTCCATTGGATTTATGGATCATATTCAGAGGTCTGCCTTGGATATTTGGACCGGATATAAAAAATATGATCAGGCCAATGAGGATTATCATAAATTAATTAATCAGATTGAGCTAGTTATTATGATGCATTATGCCGCAGGGTCTGCATTTGACACAGAGTTTTGGGATTTTGCTAAAGAAAGAGGTATGAAAAAGCTTGAAAGCCATAGAGGGGACGAACACCTTTTTAACATTTACAGTAGCATTAGAGACGTTAAAGAGTTTCACCGTTCTAATTCGCAAATTTCAGAATATGGATTGTGGTGGCCTGGGTCTTTTGCTCAAAACATAAATGGCTTAGGGGTTGATGATTTATTTAGCAAACTTTTTAATTAAATATTGGAAATATAGTTTAATGGTAAAACGTGGCCTTGCCAAGGCTATGATGGCGGTTCGATCCCGCCTATTTCCTCGGCCTTGTAGCTCAAAGGAAGAGCACCACACTGTCGATGTGGAGGTTGCGGTGTCAGGATCCGTCAAGGTCGCAATTTGACAGAAGGAGTTTGAAAAGATATACTTCTATTAGACCCGCCTCCTTAGCTCAATCGGTAGAGCATCCGCCTTGTAAGCGGAAGGCAGTCGGATCGTAACCGACAGGAGGCCCCAACCCGTGGCTGCTGGGACAGAAATTGGACTGTAAATCCGATGCCAAAGGCTAGCGAAGTTCGATTCTTCGACGCGGGACCACAACTAAATATTTACCCCTGTAGCTCAGTGGACAGAGCAGAGCACTTCTAATGCTAAGGCCGCAGATTCGACTTCTGCCAGGGGTACGGCCACTTAGCTCAGCGGGTTAGAGCCCCTCGCTCATAACGAGGTCGTCGTCAGTTCGAGTCTGACAGTGGCCACAAACACATGTATAATAGATACATTCAACTACAAAGGAGAGAATATGACAACTGTCTATACCAAAGACAACTGTGTCCAGTGTGACGCAACAAAGAGAATGATGGACAAAATCGGGGTAGAGTATGAAACAATTAATATTTCTGAAAACCCCGCAGAATTAGACAGGCTTATTGAATTAGGTTATCTTGCTGCTCCTGTGGTTGTTACCGAGGATGATTCTTGGAGCGGCTTTCAGCCAGACAAGATCACAGCTTTAGCTGCTTAGGTCTGCTTCGTAATTGCCAGCAATGTGAAAGTTGTCTGCGGCAACGAGGGTAAAGGGAACCTTGTCTGTAAAAGGAACCTGTCTGCCGTTAGAGGCGGTACTAAGTAAAGTAATTATATCTGATCCAGCATTTACGTGACCAAGAAGTGCGTACTCGTCTCCTGTAGAAATATCGTGAACACACCCATCAGAAAATAAATAGTTTGATTTTGCGGGGTATGGAAGCTTCATGTAATACTGACCAGTGCCAAATGTTAAAATGTTATCAAAATCTACGTCAATAGCAAAATGAATAAAATTATCGAACCTTCTCCATCTACCAGAAAATAATGGATCTCCATCAAATGTGGGCTGAACAGCCCCAGCACCAGTAGTTCCACCTTCAATAATCCAGGTGCCAGCCTCGCTGCTACCACCAGATCCGATTGCGGGATGGGTAAACCTAGCCATTACTGACCATACTCCAGGCGAGTGCTCAAAATAGCTGCTTCACTATTTGCCTCATCTGCAATTAAATATAGCGCATCTGAGCCAGGTAGCTCAAAAGAAATAGCATGATTAGGCATAATTTTATACCCGTAGTTAGTAGTAGAAACACCCTCTCCACCTACGTAGATGTTTCCAGATTCATTTACATTCTGAATAGTGATATCCATTCCAGAGTGTGATCCATTGGGGGTAATTCTTTTTGCAACTGCCCCGATTAATTCAATTCTATGTGCTGTCATAAAACGATTATATCATGTGGGACATGTTATAATTATTTAATAAGGTGTTTTTATTTATTTAAAAAATATTTTGTACTTTGGTGCATAAGCACAATATGATATAATAAAATCAAGGAGAAAAAATGGCAACAGAGTATAAGGTTTTGGGTCAGACAGCACCAGCTGCTACCACAAACACAGATGTTTACACGGTTCCTGCGGCAACAGAAGCAATTGTTTCAACCATTGTCGTGTGTAACAGGGCCGCAGCAGCAGGTACCTTTAGAATTGCGGTAAGGCCAAGCGGTGCGGCTATTGCGGACGAGCACTACATCGCTTTTGATGTAGCAATCTCAGCCAACGATTCGACAAATCTAACAATCGGTGTTACGGTGGGCTCGGGGGATATTTTGACGGTTTACTGCTCATCTGCAAGCATGAGTGTTAGTGTTTTCGGTTCAGAGATTAGTTAGGATAAATAATGGCAGTTACCTCCACTGGCAATTCTGGTATTAATAAATCTTCTAAGCGCAACAGTTTTGCTCCGGCAATACCCACAAACACATTGGCCCCAACAATTTCTGGAACCGTGTCTAAAGGAAGCACAGTTTTTGCAAATGTTGGTGGCTGGAGCGCCTCTCCGACATCATACTCATATCAATGGAGAAGGGGCTCTTCAAATATTTCTGGAGCCACCTCGTCTTCTTATACTTTGCAATCGGCTGACGTAGGAAACGCAATTTCTGTAAGAATAACAGCAAGCAATTCTGCCGGAACTTCCGCGGCGGTGACCTCTCAGTCGACATCAAATGTGGCACCAGAAACAAAACTTTCTGTAACCGGAACTACCGGTTCTCCATCTGTAAGCTCTAATGTCTCTATAGGTGGTAAAATATACAACATCTATACCTTCAACGGCGCCGGCTCAATTTCTTTCAGCAACTCTGGCTGGGCCGAGGTTCTTTGTGTTGGAGCCGGAGGGGGCGCTTGTGAAAACTGGGGTGTTCGCGGTGGTGGCGCTGGCGGTGAGGTTTTTTTCGGGGGGGTATTCCTAAACGCCGGAACCTATGCAGTAGCCGTTGGGGGCGGCGGTGGTGGTAGAAGCGGAAATCGTGATACCAACAGATTCTTTGCAGGGAAAGGCGCTTCCGGTGGCGCTGCGGGATCTCTCGCGTCAAACAACATTAGCAGCTCCGCGGGCGGTGGTGCCGGTGGTACTGTATGGGGTGGAGCCGATACTGCCGGAAGACCAATTAATATAACCGGAAGTTCTGTTACTTATGGGGCGGCCAGAAATAGCGGTGGGGGCGGCGCTAACACCGGTCAAGGTGGCGGACCCGGTGCCAATGCCGGAGGTTCGGGAAGAGTAGTAGTGAGGGTAGAAGTATAGTGGCACATTTTGCCAAGATAGAAAACAACGCAGTCACTGATATCGTATTTGTTAATAACGATGCGATTACAGACGAGAACGGTATCGAGAGAGAAAGCATCGGTCAAGACTTTTTGAGATCCCTGGGGTATGACGGGGACTGGCTGCAAACTTCCTATAACAAAACATTTAGAAAGAATTTTGCTGGAATCGGAATGAGCTATGATGCAGAAAGAGACGCCTTTATAGAGATCAAGCCATTCGATAGCTGGGTCCTTGATGAGAACACCTGCTCGTGGATTCCTCCAGTACCAATACCAGATAGCAATAAATACTATAGGTGGGAAGAAGAGACCCAGTCCTGGATTGAGAGAGGCGAGTAGTTTTTTTTAATAATATCTCTTTTCCTGTCGGTACATTTTCCTATATCCATTTCTAAAAACAGCAAGCAGCGAGTTTAAGTTTTTAGATATTTCCTCACTCTTGCCCACCTCTATTTGCATTTTCCACTCTTCTCTTTTAAAAGGAAAAACCTGAGCAATAGGAGTTCCTGCCGGAATAATTCCTTCAAAATTCTCATCAAGCAAAAATGGAAAGTTTATAGGGGAAAAATAAAAATCGGTATCGACCACACCAGAAAACAAAGAAATGGGGTTTTCTTCCCTATTTAGTGGAGAAACGAAAAGAGTGGAGTATCCTCGTGGTGTTTGTATCGACCACGGGTTCATTATTTTCGGAATCTGATGTCTAGATGCTTTTTCGTGTGTTGAAGCCTGGCCCCGTTTGTGCAAATCTACGCCCAAGCCAGCGGGCCACTTGTAATAAGGGCCAGAGTCTGTTTGGGTCACACTAATGTCGTGGGGCAGAGGAATTATGTATCCAGAAGTAATTGCATCGGTCATGGGCAGGCATCGCTTTGCCGTTTGATTGTCGGTTCCATCATCCGATATCTCATAAGAACCGCCACCTATATATGGTGTTAGATTTTTGTGCCAGTCCGGAATTATTTTTTTCGCCGGTAGGGGATAAAACTGTTCCGGCACTTCTCCGGTAACATCTGTAAATTTAATGTTTAGCATTTTTTCCTTTTTGTTGGTGCCAGTTGTTAAATTTTATCACAAAAATAACCAAAAGGCTATTCGGTATTAGAGTGCTATAATTGTTTAATGATCTATTTAAAATGGTTCATTAAAGAATTAATTAAGCAATGGAGGAGAAATTTTGAAACTTTATAACCCTTGGCCTAAAGGCAAAACAATTAGAAGCCCGTTTGGATGGAGAATTCATCCGATCACTAAAAGGAGAGCCCTTCACAGAGGTGTAGACGTTGGGGGTAGTTTTCCAGTTACCTCGCCCGCAGACGGCAAAGTCGTACACGTAGCCGCTGACTGGCACAAGCTTTCTAGAGCGAAACAGCGTCGTCAGTCTGGTGGAAATGTCGTAATCATTCAGCACGAAAATAATTTATTTACAACCTATTACCACGGCGCACATCAAACCGCACTAAGAGTTGGTCAGCGTATTAATAGGGGTGATTTTATTTACACTTCAGGAACCACGGGCCTTTCCACAGGAGATCATCTCCACTTTGAGGTCAGGACCAGAAAGTCTAGCGGTCACGTTGATCCAGTGCCCTACCTGCAGGGTAACGCATCCGTAACCCCTGCACCACTTAAGGTAGATGGAAGGCTTGGCCGTAACACCTGGAAAGCCTGGCAGACAGCACTGAAAGAGGCTGGACTCTACACCGGTATTCCCGATGGTAGGCCTGGCATAATGACTGCTCGTGCCGTTCAAGCCTGGGCGGGTGCCAAGGTAGATGGAAGGATTGGCCCACTTACTCGTAAAGCAGTACAGCGTAAGCTAGGAGTAAAGGATGATGGTGTCTGGGGCAGGATGACTATCAGCGCCTTGCAGAGAGCGCTTAATGCAGGGAAGATCTAATCATGTGGTCTACTTTGCTTATGGCAATTAATAATTTTAATATTCGCAGACAAAAGAATAGAGATGCTTCAGATGAAGCTATTGCAACAGGTCCATCCTGGAGGCATCGTCGTAGACTGATATATGGCGCATACACAATTGCAATCTTTATGATTATCTTCGGTGCCTTTACCGTTTTTACTACCAGCCAAATCGGGGTAGAGATGATAATCGGTGGCGTAGCATTGCTGTCTATTATCGTAACGGCATATACTACATCAGCTACCTATGAGGATGTTAGGCTATGGAATCATAATCCTAGAATTAGATTTGGGGAGTCTGATCCCACAGATGTATTTGACACAGACAACCCTGATGGTCTATAATTAGGAATGTTGTTTATAACGAAAGGAAACAATA
>DATBNH010000572.1:0-2457 GCA_036554405.1 Cellvibrionaceae bacterium
CCTGGAAACCCTGAAAATTATCTTCCCCTATTCCATCACCCTGGCGGTTGTGGGCCTGCTGGAATCGATGATGACCGCCACCATTGTTGACGACCTTACCGACACACCGAGCAATAAAAACCGCGAGTGTGTGGGCCAGGGTGTAGCCAATATCGGCGCCGGCTTTTTGGGCGGCATGGCCGGTTGTGCCATGATTGGCCAGTCGGTAATCAATATTAAATCTGGCGGTCGCAGTCGTTTATCCACTTTAACGGCGGGCGTTTTTTTGCTGATTCTGGTGGTGTTTCTGGATGACTGGGTAGCACGCATTCCCATGGCGGCGCTGGTAGCGGTAATGATTATGGTGTCCATCGGTACCTTTAGCTGGTCATCAGTTGCGGCCCTTAAAACCAACCCCAAAAGCTCCTCTATCGTGATGATAGCCACAGTGACGGTAGTGGTTTTTACCCACAATCTCGCCTATGGTGTATTGCTTGGCGTTTTGCTAAGCGCACTGTTTTTTGCGCGCAAGGTGGGCGATATTCTCTATATCGGTTCCACTTTGGCAGACGATGGCAACAGCCGTACTTACACTGTTATCGGTCAGGTATTTTTCACCTCAGCCGACCAGTTTATAGGTGGCTTTGACTTTAAAGAGGCTATTGATAAAGTTACCATCGACCTGAGCCGCGCCCACTTTTGGGACATTACCGCCATCAGCTCGCTGGATAAGGTGGTGATTAAATTCCGCCGCGAGGGCACCGATGTGGAATTGGTCGGTCTCAATGAGGCAAGCCGCACACTGGTGGATCGCTTTGCCGTTCACGATAAACCCGATGCCGTCGAACGCCTGATGGGCCACTGATAATAAGGACTCTGCTATGCACAAGAACGCTTCACACAATAAAGTGATCGCCTGTATTGATGACTCCTGCTATGCCGAGTCAGTCTGCGACTACGCCGCCTGGTCGGCGGTGCGCATGAGCGCTCCGTTAAGTCTTTTACATGCTATAAATATTCCCACCAGCCGCCCGCAAAACTTAAGCGGCAGCATCGGCTTTGGCGCGCAGGAAGCCCTGTTAGAAGAGCTGTCTACGCTCGATGAGCAGCGCGCTAAAATCGCCCTGGAGCAAGGCAAGCTGATGTTGAAAGGTGCCCGTGAACGCGCCACCGAAAAAGGCGCCACCGAGATTGAAGTGCGTCAACGCCACGGCCAACTGGTGGATACGCTGGTGGACCTGGAAGCGGAAATTCGCATGCTGGTGGTAGGCAAACGCGGCGCCGATACCGAGAGTGCACACGGGCATATTGGCAGTAATCTCGAGGCCATTATCCGCACCATGCACCGGCCTATTTTAATTGCCCAGCAAAGCTTTGAGCCACCGCAAAAGATTATGCTCGCCTTCGACGGCAGTGCCACCACCTTAAAAGGTGTAGAAATGGTCGCCGCCAGCCCGCTGTTTGTGGGCATACCCATCACCCTGGTGATGGTGGGCGCCGAGAGCGACGCCACTCGCGAACCGCTGCTCAAAGCCCAGAGTATATTGCAAAATGCCGGATTCGATGCCTCCATTGCGGTTATTCCCGGCGAGCCAGATACAGCATTGATTGAGTATCAAATGGCCCATGAATTTGATCTGATGATTATGGGCGCCTATGGCCACTCACGCATTCGCCATTTTATTGTGGGCTCTACCACCACCGCGATGATTCGCAAAACCCGCGTCTCGTTAATGATTTTGCGTTAAGTATGCTACGCCTACTCTGCCAACTACAATTTGTCGGGCTATTGGTAATTTATACCTGGCTCGGCCTGTCGCGCGGCGGTGCGGTGGGCGCACTTACTTACAATGATTTATTAATGCACTTTGTCGGTTATGTGGTAGCCGGTGTTTCCATCGGCATCGCCTGCCCGCAAAAGCCCGTGTGGCAGCTGGGTCTGTTTTTATTGATCTACTCAATCGCCATTGAAATTATTCAGCATTTTTTGCCACCGCGCACTTTTGACCTTTACGATATAGCGGCTAATGGCGCAGGTATTTTGGCAGGGTTGATTGTGTTTATGCTGCTCAAAAAACCTCTCACCCACTTCGGTCTACTCCGCTAGAAAGGCTTGGCGCATTATGGATAACGCACAACTGGCCCATTACAAAAAACAACTCCTTGCCCTGCGCGAAGAGTTGCTGGATTTAAAAGAAACCGGCAAAGATGCCACTAAAACCGTGGTGCTGGATCAGTCCAGCATCGGCCGCTTGTCGCGTATGGATGCCATGCAAGGCCAGGCCATGGCTCAGGAATCTGAACGTCGCCGCGAGCGCCAGCTAGTGGAAATTCAAAAAGCCCTCGCGCGCATAGAAGCCGACGATTACGGCTACTGCCTCGAATGCGGAGAAAGTATCAACCCCAAACGGCTCGACATAGAACCCACCGCCACCCTCTGCCTCGACTGCGCTCCGTAAAGAATTTAGCCCCCACCCC
>DATBNH010000594.1:0-1974 GCA_036554405.1 Cellvibrionaceae bacterium
TCTGCTTTCAGCTCAGTGGCGTCCATTGCAATGATTCCAATGCAGGATTTCCTGGCGCTGGGCTCAGACGCCCGATTCAACACCCCGGGAACGGTGGCGAACAACTGGGTATGGCAACTGGACTGGGCGCATTGCCCGATGTCGATAACGGAAAAGATTGCTGACGCTGTGCAGCGGCATGATAGAGATTAATGACGGTTGGTTAATTTTTGACCAGAATCAACCTGAGTGGACTCTTAATTTGATAATAATAGCTGTGTGTTTTAATGAATAATATTCAGTGCATTTTCAGGGGAGGGCGCATGGAACACAGACTCAGTAAACGGGTACAGGGGAAAATCAGCCTGCTGATATATAAACGCAAGGTACCGGTTGCCACAGGGCACATTAAAGACGCCTCCAGGCAGGGTCTTTTTATTGCGACCGATTATAATGATATTCAGCTGAACCAGACGGTTGAGATAGAGTTTCATTTACCCGACAGGCAAGAAAACCCATTCAGGAAGTTAAAAGCCCTGGTTGTTCGCAAGACGGATAAGGGCTTAGGTGTTGATTTTGATGAGGTTGAAAACGACAGTTTCGCCATCGCATCATTAATGCAATGGGTGGAGCGTTACTACTTGCTAAAAAACCATTCTTCTATTCGTTGCTAGGTTTACTGACACAAAGGCTATTATTATGAACAGGTTAGAAAATAAAGTGGCAGCAGTAACGGGTGGCGCCGTCGGTATCGGGGCGGCAGCCGTGATCCGGATGGCCGAAGAGGGTGCGGCGGTTGCTATTCTGGACCTGCAGGATTCGCAAGGGCAAGCGCTCGCGGCGAAACTGGTGAGCCAGGGCTTCAAAGCGGGCTACTGGCACTGCGATGTCAGTAGCGAGCAAGAAGTAAAAAAGGTTCTGGACGAGGTTGCCGATAAATACGGCAGTCTTACCGTACTGGTCAATAACGCTGGAATCTCGGGTCCTAACAAGCCTACCCATGAGCTGACAGAGGAAGAATGGGACAAAGTACAAAACGTCAATGTGAAGGGTGTTTTTTTCTGCACCAAGCACGCGATACCGCACATGAAAAAAGCGGGTATTGGCAGCATCATTAATCTGTCTTCCATTTATGGGCTTGTGAGCGCACCGGACATACCGCCTTACCACGCCTCCAAGGGCGCCGTAAGGCTGATGACAAAGACGGATGCCTTGCTTTATGCCACCGAAAACATTCGGGCCAACTCCATACATCCGGGATTCATCTGGACGCCGTTGGTTGAAGCCCACCTGAAAACCACCGGAATGGACCCCGAGGAAGCCCGCAAGATGACCGCCGAGCTGCATCCCGTTGGTCATTTAGGCGAACCGGACGATATTGCGTGGGGCGTTGTTTACCTGGCATCTGACGAATCGAAATTCGTTACCGGCAGTGAACTGGTCATCGACGGGGGCTACACGGCGCGTTAATTGGCCAGTGGACACCCGTACGACGGGGACAGGTGGTTAGTTTGAATTTTTATCTGGGCTAATCATCTGGGCGCGAGTGTTTGGATTATGGTGTTACATATACTATTTAACATAATATACATTATGCGCAGTATAGAGCTGTGCGGAGAAGCTGATTTACAGGGCATTTTGGAGTGTCCAGATAGGTCCAATATTTAGGAGTATTGGACAACACAGGCGTCTCTGTATACTCTAGTAAAAATCATTCATATCAAGGACTAACGTGTTAGCACCCTTTACCGGTCAACCGCTGTTTGACACCGCACACTACCTGGAAGATCTGTCAGACTTTCATTGTCACCCATCAATCCCAGCATTTTTGGCGTCTTTACCGCAGCCACTGACAACACTGCGCGATGATTATGAAGTCAGTCGCCAGTTTCTGATGAAGTATGCGGATGTACCCGGAACCTTTTCACGCTTTCGCGGCGAGGTTCAGCGTTTTCTGAATTACCTTTGGGTCACCACCAAACGTACATTGGCGCA
>DATBNH010000610.1:0-7540 GCA_036554405.1 Cellvibrionaceae bacterium
AAACACCCGTCCTTACCCGATTAGTATAGTTTTAATGTATTTCTAGAAACATTGATTCACTTTTTTTGCCGTTGGGCAAGATTGCATATATTTCCATTTTTATTTCTAATGGCTTCCCAAAGTGATATTTATTTTCAAGAATGGTAAAGCTGATAGTTTTGCCATCGGGAACAATTTCTTCTTCCGATATGGCGAAATCCGCAATAGTGCTCGAATGTACTTTAAACACATAACCAGCTTTCGGATTGCTACTTGCATTTTCTATTTTGAAAGATAAATAACTAGGCTGTAAGCATGTTGGAACAAACGTTTTTGCGCGATCCAAAGATGCAGTTATAATCGGCTTAACTGGCTCTCTTTTTTTGTCGTAATATTCATTTAATGTAAAAGGCAAATACATTTGTTCTGGCAGTGGAGCGCAGGACAACGCATTTGCAGAGCAAAGTAACAATAATGTGAGTAGGACTTTATTCATAGTGGATACTAAAGTTATATCGTGGTCTCAAAGACCGTTTTGCTCAAGCCTCATATCTAGGGCCATAAGAGTACGGAAACTACCCCCAAACCCGCATCTGGTCAAGCTTTGCGGCCTTTTGGCGTGATTTTTATTAAACAGCAAAACGGTCGTCGAGCCTGATATCCCGGGTTTTGATCAGCAAGCACAGGCTTCTGATTTTTATGATAAAACCCGTGTTATTCACAGGGAAGTTCAAAATATAAGCCTCCGAGGCCGTTTTGCAGGCAATGCCATTAACCTAGGACTGACTAACGTTATTCATTTTCTCGTTATACGCTCGTAAATTGATGGGGCATGGAATGCACAGGCTGGCGAGGAGCAAGGATGCGGCTGCAGAGACTACAGGGACGTATTTAAGGCCCGTCCTCTCCGGCCTGTGGATTTTATGTTCAGGCGCTTAAGTTAATGATATTGGTTTTGCAGGAGACTTTACGCACGCTTGCGGTAGAGCCGAATAACAAAATCCGCCTGCTCATCCAGCGCTGTCTGGGCCAGTAGTGCCGCTTGTTGCTCGGGTGCGGCGTGCCAGTAGTGGGGGGTCATTTTTAGCAGGTTTTCTATGTGTTCGCCTTGCACATTAAACGCAAACTGCACCTTGAGCGTGTCTACCGGTTCAAAGGCTTCGGCAAAGTAATCCTGCTGTTTTTCTGTTTGGTAATCGCGTACCTGTTGATACAAGCCCTGGCGCAATGCGGGCAGGTGATTATCGCCGGGGCCTACTGAGAATAGATAACCACCAGGGATGAGTACGCGGGCAAACTCGGCCTCGCTGGCAAAGCAAAATACCGATAGTACCGTATCAAAATAGCCCGCCTCATAAGGCAACGCCGCCACACTGGCCACACACCAGGGCATCGCCTTATTGCGCCCACAGGCGGCGGTAATGGCGGGCTTGGATATGTCTACCCCGGCCACGGTAAGGCCCGATTGTTCAAGCGCACAGGCGTAGTAGCCCTCGCCGCAACCGGCGTCCAGCAGTGTTTGCACACCGTATTGATTGGCCAGTGCGGCTATAGCATCTACCAGCGGCTGGTAGAAACCGGCACTGAGGAAATCGCGCCTGGCCGCTACCATCATGGCGTTATCGCCCGGCGTGCGGGAATTCATCTGATGAGGCAGCAGCAAATTAACGTAACCCTTGCGGGCGATATCAAAGCTATGACCATTGCTACAGCCATAGCTCTGTTGCTGACGAGTAAGAGATGTTTGGCAGACCGGGCAGAGGTACATAAGAAGTTCTATCAATAACACGGGGGTTAATCACAATTGGGCATTATACCTGTATACCCAGGGCCTGCCACACTTGGCGTGTTTGCAGAAGCTGTTATATGATAAGTTACAATCACAAAAACAGTACGGGTTGGGGATATGGCTATTTCGATGATTATTTTTATTGCTGTCACGGCATTTTTTGCCATCCGTGGCTTTTTTAATGGCTTTTTGCGCTCGCTGGCGCGCACGCTGAGTTTTTTGGGCGCCTATGCCGCCGCCTTTTTCTACGGTAAAGAGGCCAGCGAGCTGGTAAGCCAGTACTTCAATCTTGAGGGTATAGCGGCTTATATCACCGGCGGCCTGATTGTGTTTGTGGTGGTGATGATCGCCATTCGCCTGCTATTTATGCTGATTATTCGCCTGAGCCCCGGCGACCCACACCGCATCAGCACAACATCGCGCATGGCCGGGCTGCTCATCGGCGCCGCTGTAGGCGCCGCTATCGCGCTACTGCTGGTGTATACCTTTGGCATCTATCAGGATGCACGCAAACGTCAGGAACCCGTCTCATCCACTATTGAACCGCAACAACCGGCCACCATTGATCGCATAGCACGGCAAGCGGTCAGTAAAACCGCAGCCGGCATAATGTCCCTCACCACAGACAATACCAGCGCCGTTAAAATGAGCGAAGCGTTCATCGCCGCTCCGGTTGAAAGTGTCGATCGCATTAACCGCGTGGTTCACAACCCGGATTTGCAAGCTCTGCTCAATGATGAGCGCTCACAAAGATTAATGCGTAATGGCGATATCGATTCCCTGATGGGCGTGCCCGAGTTTAATCGGTTAATGAATGACGAGGATATGAAAAAGCTGCTGAGCGACAGCGGTATGGATATAAGCCAACAGGATACCGCCCAACAAACCGCGCGTAAAATAGCCCTGGGCTGGCAGCAAATCCAGCTGATGCAAGATGACCCACGGGTACAAACTATTATTAACGACCCTACCTTTCAGCAACAGCTGCAGGCCGATAACAAGCTGCCCCTGTTAATGAACCCTGACCTGAACACACTGGCCGAAATTATCTTTATTGAAGGCGCCAACAAAATGGCCGCCGCCGAGGCGGATAGCAATATCAAAATTCGCGAATATCGCCAGGGCGATGATGTCGTTGTCGATGAAGACGGTAGCACCATCTATCGCTGGACCGATGAAAATGGCCGGGTACAGTATTCAGATAAGCCCCGTTAGCTCGCCTTTCACCCTCCCCCAACCCCTCCCGCAAGCGGGAGGCGAGTTATTGGGCTCCGGCACGAAGGGGAGTTATTTGGGCTGCGGTGCGAGAGGGGAGTTATTTATGCGATCCAGAATAATATCTCGACACAGCTGCGGCTCGGTTTGTGCAATAAAATGGCCACCTTCAACCTGCACGACATCAAGCGAGATACATACAGCCCTAATGCCGACAAGGGCTGTGGTGTCTACTAACCGATCTTCCTTAGCCTGCAAATAAGTACAGGCAACAGAAATCGGTTTATCGGGGTTTTGCGCATCAGCCAGATTAACCAAACGCTGTTTTAAACGCACCGATGATTGATTTGCCATTGCGCAGCTAAGCAGAGCTAAAAGATCGGGGCGATATTGGTGAAATAAAAAATAGCTGAGCAAACGCCAAAGGATAAAACGCGACTTTAATAAGCCGGCTGGTAACCAATGGGCACGGCGGCTCTGCCTGGAGGGGCTAGCCAAAAAACTACCCACAAAAATAATATGGCGAATATTAACCTTGGGCAACAATGCCAGCTCATAGGCAAGGCGCCCCGAATAGGATTCTGCAAAAATTACACAAGGCGCCTCGCCCAATCGCTCAGCTAAAAACTGCGCCTGTGCTGCACGATCCTCCGAGGGAAAATCCGATAGTCTTATCACCTGCACAGATATCTCGGGCGGCAATAAGGCCAGTAAGGGCTCAAAAAGCACCCCACTGCCATCGAGGCCGGGCAGCATAACCAAGGTTAATTTATCATGCATACCCAAGCCTTGAATATTTTAATTGCCACCGCCAGACTGCATACTCCTTTCTTTTAACTCTTTAAGGTTCGGGCAAGTCTCAATACAGGCATCGATACACAGTTCGGGATCATTCACTAAAGCCTCAATCATATACGATTCTGCTTTCTCGCATTGACCTTGGGCGATACTCAACTTGATCAACAAGGGTAAATGACAGCCCTCATCTAAACACTCAGACTCAATACGCCGTAAAAGCTCTTCAGCGGCATTGTACATGCCCTCCCCAATTAACTTTTCAGCAACATCAAGACGACTCTTATTGCGAGAAATTCTTTGTATTGCTTCCAGATCAAAGGATGCTAACACATCATCAACAAGGCCATAACCTTTCAGTATAAATTGCGTTTCATCATTATATTCGTCGCTTTCGCTGACATAATTTCCCTGCGCATCAAATCCCACGACATGGATACTATAACTATTCACTTCGCCTTCCATCGGAATCAACGGCAAGTTTTCTAACAATAGTTCGTTTTCATTAACAATCTTCCGACTGAGAATAGATGCGTAGCTAGTCGACATTCCACTTTTTGTCACTGAGTAAATAGTAACTGCATATTGAGATATGTTATCTGCCCCCCGCCAGCGAAAAGCAAAATCAGATACATTTTTCACTTCAGGCACCAGATCTTCTTCGGGCCATAAAATCTGAATTTTTGGTCTAATTTCGAACCTGAGCGACTCGGCTGGCGAATCCGCACTTACTTGAATCTTTACTCCCTTGTCATTACGAGCATACCTCTTCACATAAGGGATTTCTATTGAAGGCTCAAATCCAGCGGACAAAATATAATCCCCATCGGGTTTATTAGCCCAGCTCTGCGTTTGTATGTAATTTATTACCCACTCTCCCGGCTTCACAGGTATAGAAAAGTAACCATTCTTGTCAGTTTTAATATTCCCTACAAAAAACTCACCATTTAAGCGTACGGACAAACTAACCTCGCTGGCAGGGGCCCCTTGATAGACTATACTTCCCCTTATTTCTCCATTACCCGCAGGCGGCGGATTTTCAGCATTGAAGTTAGCACCACCGAAATTGATATGATTTTGGAAATTGTATGAATCCCATAGCTTACTAGAGGAGTAGGTTATTGCGTCATCATCAGGAATTTTTCCTGTATGTAGACTCGAAATATTCAATAGTAAAAACGCCGTAATTGTCACAGCGCCACTGAGAATAACTCCACCAAAAATTGCAAGAATTTGACTTGAAGTTTGTATTTTTTTGGATCTTGCATCTACACCAGCAATAATAGCGCTCACCAGGAACAGTCCTGCCAATGCATATCGGGCATTATTGAAATGATTTTCTAACAATTGCAATGAAACCACTTCAAGGTCTGTCTCGGTAATGAGCTGCATCAGCCGCACATAAAACACAGCCGCCAACAATACCAATATAGCCACAAATAACACTACCCGGTCCCAACGCCGGTTCAGGCAGTGTCCCCCAAAGAGGGTTAAGAGGGAAAGTACAAATGCAAGTAAACTGCGCATAACTCTATCCTTGTTGTCAGCATTTTCGTTCTTCGTTCTTCGTTCTTCGCCCAAAAAAAACGCCCCCTTGCGGAGGCGTTTTTTTAGTTTCAACACTTACGGCAGTAAGTCGGCTACTGCATCGCGCTCTTCGCACAGTTCTTTTTCTGTGGCTTGCATTCTGGCGCGGGAGAAGTCGTTGACGTCTACACCTTGCACGATTTCCCAGTCGCCATTTTTACACACACAAGGGAATGAGTAGATCAGGCCCTTTTCGATGTCGTAACTGCCATCGCTGTAAACACCCATACTCACCCAATCGCCTTCCGCAGAACCCAGCGCCCAGTTGCGCATATGGTCTATGGCGGCATTGGCGGCAGAGGCAGCAGATGACGCGCCGCGGGCTTTAATAATGGCGGCACCGCGCTGTTGTACGGTAGGAATAAAATCGTTCTCGTACCAGGCTTGATCAATCAGGCTCATGGCAGCAGTACCGGCTACGGTGGCGTGATGAACATCCGGGTATTGGGTGGCGGAGTGATTGCCCCAGACCACCAGATTTTTAACATCGCTGATGGTTTTACCAGTTTTTTGGGCCAATTGCGTTAACGCGCGGTTGTGATCCAGGCGCATCATGGCGGTGAACTGACGGGGGTTGATGTCTGGCGCATTGCGCTGGGCAATCAGGGCGTTGGTGTTGGCGGGATTACCCACTACCAGCACTTTAATATCGCGTGAAGCGTGATCATTAATGGCTTTACCCTGCACCGAGAAAATAGCAGCATTGGCTGACAGCAAATCTTTGCGCTCCATACCGGGGCCACGTGGACGGGCACCTACCAGCAGGGCGTAATCGGCATCTTTAAAAGCAACATTGGGGTCATCGGTACATACCATACCGGCCAGCAGCGGGAAAGCGCAGTCGTCCAGCTCCATCGCTACGCCATTAAGGGCCTCCAGTGCCGGGGTAATTTCCAGCAGTTGTAAAATAACAGGCTGATCTTCGCCCAACATTTGGCCTGCGGCGATGCGGAATAACAGGGAGTAGCTGATTTGGCCAGCGGCGCCGGTGACGGTAACTCGAACGGGTGCTTTCACAGTAAATCTCCGTATGTTTGCAGGCCTGATACGGGGTTGCCGCAGCGCCTGTCAGTAAGGGAAGTGTCGGGGCCGGTGGGCGGGATGCGCCCGGGGTCCTGCGACGGGCGGTATTATAGGTGATTGGGAGAAAATTTCACCTTTTCACCCCACTCACGTCAACGGGTGCGCCTGGTGGCGTTCAGGCTCTGCGCTGGTAGAGCGTACTCAGAGCTTGATAAAGCTCATCTTTGTAGTGTTTACCACTGGCATCCAGAGTTTTGGCAAGCTCGGCTAAATGCTCGTTATCCTCGCGCCCATCAAACCACTGCTTGCGGTAGCTGCCGTCTTGATAACCGTTATCCTGACGGAAAAAATTCAGCACATTTTTACCCACATAGCCGCGATACAAGTCGTCAAAACTCATATCCACACCATCCAGCAACCGGGCAAAGAGACTGACATGAAAACGCTTGTCGCCCAGAGTGGCGGCGGCAAAGGCCTCTAAGTCTTCGCGAAAATCCCCAGTGCCCGAAGTAGCATCCACTTGGCTGGCCACCTGTTTGGCAATCAGCACTGGATCGGTGCCGCGCTCTAACAACAGGCTTAAACCAAAATGCCAGATATCGATCAGTTCCAGCTCTACCTGTTCGGTGTCCGGTGTCTGCTTTTTCCACCATTTCCAGCCGTAGTGGTCCATCAGCTCGGCGCATTCCACCCAGATGGCGCGATACCAGGCGTACTGCTGGTTGCGCCAATCGGGGTGAACTTTGCTATTCATTTTGTCTTGTAAATCCAGCATAACTAACAGCTGTTCAGCGCGGGCAGTAGCGGTGCTCAAGGTTGTTCTCCAGTTTTTCTCATCGATCATTGATCTTAATAATGCTTGCTCACATCAAAAGGCTCGTAGTGCTCCAGCTTCTTACCCCTCTCCCGCTTGAGGGAGGAGCTGGGGGAGGGTTTATGACGTGTCTTGGAAGAATTATCCGGAAGTAGTTGAGCTAAGTAAATACCACTCAGATTCTGTATTTCTGTGCGCCATTAAAAAGCCGGTAAAAATTCTCGGTGGTCGCCTGGGCCAGCTCCTCAAAACTGATGCCTTTAACCTCGGCCACAAACTCGGCCACCTCGCGCACCAGCTTGGGCTCGTTGGGCTTGCCCCGGTAAGGTACAGGTGCC
>DATBNH010000616.1:0-3931 GCA_036554405.1 Cellvibrionaceae bacterium
TTCCCAGTCGATATCGCCAGACAGAGCGTTGACCTTGAATATTTTTGAATTCATGGCCTGAAGGCCCCGAACTACAGGTTCTGGCAGATGCATCAAGTTGAGCTTAAGCGTCAGCCAGTCAATCATTCCGGCGTGCTCAAACTCCTTAGATGTGTCAAAAAGCGATAAATCGGCCAATACACAAAACCCTGTCAATAGCTCTAGAGAATGTTTTTAAATCATGCTGTAGAATCAAATATATTCTTAGGGGCAAATATAAGGGGTTATTATTCATGCTGCAACATGAAATTGAGGGTTCTGATGTGGCTCTAGGTGAAAATATTAGACGCTTGAGAAGGGATAGGGGCTGGACACAGGGTGATTTGGCCGAAAATTCAGGTATAAGAGTTGGACAGATCTCGAAGCTTGAGAGAAACGAGGCCGACCCAAAGCTAGATACGCTCTACAAGCTGATGGAGGCGCTAAAATGCAGTCCTAATGCCCTGCTCAGTGACGTAAAGAAAACTAGCCTCGATGGTCTTATGGAGATGGCTTTAGAGCGCGCCCAGCAGCTGCCAGACGAAGACAAGCAGGTGCTTTTGAAGCTAATTGACAAATACTGCATTGCAGTAAGCATGCAGGGGCTTGTTGAAGATGCCAACAAGGGTTTTTTGAATCTGGGAAGGTTCGGAGGAAAAACAGAAGAACTGGGGTAAAAGTGCCAAAAGTCTCACCCATGAGACTAAGTACCGGTGATACAAGCACCGGTACCACCACGATCTGACCGATGGAAACGACGGTAAAGTGTGGGGTGCCGTGGGAAACGACGGTAAAGTGTAGTAGTTGCCCCGGGAAACCGGGGTAAAGTGTGGGTGTAACAGAAACCCACACGACCTATCAGGGGCAATTCAAGCCCTTAATGCGTGACAGTCACAAGAAAGGGCCGAGTGTTCGGCTCTGACAGCTTCGCTGTCAAGCCCGCATAATGTTGATTCATGTTAAATCTTTCGGTGTGCCTGGCTTCGCCATTATGCACACCTGCAGATGGCCATTTTTTGCCGTCTGGCGCTTCGCTAAATTATCCAGACAGCAAAAAAAGTCAACATAATCAGTGCATTATGCGCAGTTGTGGATTTAGCGCAAATCCAATCGTACATGGCAAATAGTACCTGCAGGCCCTTGAGGTCAGCCGCTCTGGGCGTCTCAGGCCGCATGGGCCAGTGTCAATCACCTAAGGTGTTGAGGATTTTAGTAAGGTAAAGACACCGAGCCATGCTCTACATGAATTGCAGGCTTTAGAATATCCCGATTTTTGTGGTTGGCGTATATCGTCCTCTGTATGTTATCGGTGTTTCCGTTTTGTCGTCGAGGCGGCAATAAAGCCAAGTGCCATGGCTGCAGCACCTAAAATGACACCTGAAGCCAACACCGAGCGTGGAGGCTGATGATGCAGCGTGTCATCGGCTCGCGCTTTTAGCCATTGCCAATCTAACTGGGCGGGGTTTTCCAGATACCACATAGGCCTGGTTTCGACCACGTCCTTCAGGTATGAAACAGGGGCTTTCCAGGTGAAGGCGCCCTTCTCCTCACGGGCCCCTTTGCTGTCAGTTTCATTCAAATGCAACTGGGGCGTTTCGGCATCAAAAGAGAGTGTGAAGATTGCCTGAGTGTCGGATGGGTTGTTCTCATAAATTATGGTGCGAAAATTCGCGCCATCGGCCACAGTCTTACTCATCTTATGGGCCTGCCGATAGCCTAATTTATGTTTGCTTTTGGCCATGGCATGATTGCAAATAGCCACATATTCGCGCATTAAGGGCTCAAGGTTTCGCTGTTGTGGTGGCTGAACGGTGGTGGTATTCATTGTTGCCTCCTATCGTGTTTCGTAATCATAAGTAGCGATACTTCTTAAGTACACTGCAGATTAGACACGCTTCAGGCTATTCATTCCCTTGCGGGGGTTGATTTAGGCGCCCCATTGTCATCCGCTTGAGCTTATGGGTGTTTATCGGGTTGCACAAAAGAAATAGATAAATACTGCTATGGCTTTTGCGCCTTGGGGTTCATTTCTACTCTTTACTTATTTACTTATTCGCACCCAATTTGAATATCATTACAGGGAAAAGCATTTTTGGTACTGCTGACTTTAATAATAAACTTTTTCACTCTCGCGCCTTGTTAAATGCGATATTTTTTTGCAGTCGACTCCATTAGGTCCTACTGTGAGCGCATAACTCGGCAAGGATTTCCGGCCGCAACGCTATTGTCGGGAATGCTTTTGGTGACGACACTACCGGCACCGATGGTGGAGCCATTACCGATGGTTACGCCGGGCAGAATAATGCAGCCGCCTCCAATCCAGACATTGCTACCTATAGTAATGGGCGCGGCGACGCCAATATGCGCTTTTCGTTCATCTAAATCCAGCGGGTGGCTAGCGGCGTAAACCTGTACGTTGGGAGCAATAAACACATTGCTGCCTATGGTGACCGGGCAACAGTCGAGCAACACAAAGTTAAAATTGATAAACACATTACTGCCTATGGTCGTGTTGATACCGTAGTCTACATAGAGGTGTTTCTCGATATGAACGTTATCCCCTACCCTGGAAAATATGTTTCGTAGAGTAGCTGCTTTTAATTCAGCGTCTCTGGCACGAAGTGCATTGAAGTCATCTACCAAATCTCGGGTTTTGTAGCGAATTTCCACTAATTCGGGATCGTTAATCCAGTATTGTTGGCCAGAGACCATTTTGTCGAGCTCACTCATAGTCATTATTCCAAGTGGGGTTGGCCAAAACGTTATGGGAATGATCTTAACCGAGTTCCCGCAATGGAGCCAGTACAGGAGCCTGAAACCGCTGGCCGTTCGTACAGATCATGCTGATACTGTTACAATTCTACTTTAGATTTTGGGGGCTTCGAGGCCTTCAGAGCTCTACTGTCTATGCCTGGATCGACAGGGATGTTGGAAGTGCAGGTTTTGCAGAAGTTAAAACCTGTCAAAACATTGCCTTGACCTCGAAAAGCGCGGAGGGCCAGACGCTGCCTGGAATTGCCCAGAGGCTCCCTCGCTATAAATAAATTTGACTTAACATGGATACTGCATTTGAAAGTTGATAGGCACCACAACGTATTGGGAGTAGGTTTGACGTCAACAGTAATCGCCACTACTACTTTTCCCGGGTTGGATCGCCCCTTAGCCATTGTCGATATTGAAACCACAGGCGGCAGCGTCACCCGTGACCGAATTACTGAAATAGGGGTTGTCGAAGTTGATGATCAGGGCGTACGCGAGTGGAGTACACTTATTAATCCGCAAATGCCTATTCCTCGCAGCATACAAGGCTTAACGGGTATTACCGATGATATGGTGGCTGACGCCCCGCGCTTTGAGCAGGTGGCCAAAGAGATTGTGCAGCGCCTGGAAGGTAAAATCTTTGTCGCCCATAACGTACGGTTCGACTACGGCTTTATTCGCAATGCTTTTGAATCCCTGGGTTTTCCGCTATCGCTTGAGCTTTTGTGTACCGTCAAGCTTTCCCGCGCTCTTTATCCCGAATACCAGCGCCATAGCCTTGAGTCGATTATTCAGCGCTTCGGCATTCACACCCATACCCGTCACCGCGCTCTGGCAGATGCACGCGCAACCTATCAGTTTCTGTGTATAGCAGCGCAAGATCGCCCTGCCGATGATTTTATGAATGCCCTACAGGCGCAAACGCGCCGGCCCAGTTTGCCTCCAGGGCTCGACCCTGCCGAAATCGAGCAATTACCTAATCGGCCTGGTGTTTACTATTTTTACGGCGACAACGACAGCTTGCTTTATGTGGGCAAAAGTCTGGAGGTACGCAAACGTGTACTCTCGCACTTTACCGCTGACCGGGCCAGCGCCAAAGCCATGGCCATGTGCCAGCAGATTCGCCGTATTGAGGCAACAGTCACCACCGGAG
>DATBNH010000618.1:0-1605 GCA_036554405.1 Cellvibrionaceae bacterium
GCCGCACAACCCCTTGTCAGATGAAAAAAGGTTTTTACCTGCAAAAGAAAGTAGGCGGATTTCGCACTTATAGTCTATTTTTAACTAAGGTATCAGGCCGCAATCAGCCCAATTGGTAATGCAATAAGTGTTGATTGGTAAACCAATTTGTGTAAATATCGCCCTGCACCTAATTAAAATTGGTCAATGCAATACGATTTGCTCACTACAACCATTCGAAAATGGGGAAACAATAATGAATGCTCCTACACTCAAACCGCTCGTATTGGCCGTTGCTTTGGCAACAGCCTCTACCGCTTACGCCCAAACCAATGATGAAGCAGGCATGGACATGCTTGAAGAAGTAGTCGTTACCGGCTTTCGCGGCTCGCTGGCATCTGCCCTTGATCTGAAGCGCGAGTCCACCGGCTCTGTTGATGCTATTGTCGCGGAAGATATCGCCAGCTTTCCCGATTCCAACCTGGCCGAATCGCTGCAGCGCATTCCCGGCGTAGCCATCAACCGCGTAGCTGGTGAAGGTCGCAACATCTCCGTACGTGGCCTCGGCCCAGAATTTACTCGTGTACGTATTAACGGCATGGAAGCTATGTCTTCCAGCGGCGGCACCGATGCTGTCGGCGGCGCTAATCGTGGCCGTGGCTTTGATTTTAATGTGTTCCCGTCGGATCTGTTTAGCTCGCTGGCCGTGCGCAAAACCGCCTCGGCCGATGTTGAAGAGGGCTCTCTCGGCGCCACGGTTGATATGGACACTGTGCGCGCTTCCGACTTTGATGAGTTCACACTGTCGCTGTCGGCGCAAATGGGTTACAACGATCTGTCAGAAGAAGCCGACCCACGCACTACCTTCTTGATCAGCAATATGTTTGCCGATGGCAAGATTGGCCTATTGTTAGCGGGCTCATTCTCCCAGCGCAATATGCTTGATCAGGGTTCTAGTACTGTACGTTGGGATAACTCCAATGACTTTGGCACCTACCTGGGCAGTGCTGAAGATTCGCGTCTGGCCGAAGTCAATGATGCCTTCCGTCCGCGCCTGCCTCGTTATGACTACTATCAGCACGAAATGGAGCGCACCGGCTTGGCAGCCTCTATCGAGTTCTTGCCTACTGATGCCACATCCATTAGCCTGGATATGCTTTACTCCAAGCTTGATCAGAGCCGTCAGGAAACCTTTATGCTTGCCGCTCTGAATAATAATACCTTTGCCGGCGACATGAATGTTCTCAGTCACACCATTGACAACACCAATACGGTAACGGCAGCTTCTTTCGAAAACGCGACCATCCAAGCCGAGAATCGTTACGACGAACTGGCCACTGAGTTTAGTCAGGTCAATTTGAACTTCAGCCACGACTTCTCTGATCGTTTGCGCTTGAGCGCCATGGTCGGCCAGTCCAAGTCTGAATTTGAGAATCCGATTCAAACCACCATTATTGCCAGAAAACGCGGCATTGATTTCTCCTATGATTACACCGGCAGCAATCGCGAAGATCCAGTGCTGACCTTCGGCAACCAAGTGGGCGATGTTAATGGCTGGGAGAATGGCGGAATCCGCCTGCGCCCTATCACCACCGACAACACCTTTGACAGTGGATCTATTGACTA
>DATBNH010000623.1:0-3532 GCA_036554405.1 Cellvibrionaceae bacterium
TTGGTACAGAATCACCGCCAGTGAAAATTGATCTGAACGCTGACCAATCTTGCCGCCGTAGCGGTATTCCGGTGCCGAGTAATCCAGGGTGCCCAGTATTTTATCGCGACTGATGGCCGAGCCCACTTCGGCGACGCCCGCCACCCAGCAGGAGCCGAAATCGACAATACAGGCGCCCTCGGTGCCGATAACAATATTATCCGGTTTTAAATCCTGATGCAGTGTGTCTTTGCGGTGCAGGGCACGCACGCCTACCAGTATTTGTTCTGTTAACTCTACTGCATCTTGTACCGGTAGGGGGGAGCGCTCGGCAATCACCTGGGTAAGCGTGGGGCCGGGAATATATTCGGTCAAGTAGTAAAGGCAAGAACGCGTAGAGGGTGGCGTTACCACCCGAACCACATGGGCGTTGCCTACGCGCGCGCCGATCCACGATTCGATAACAAAGCGCTCTATATACGCCGGGTCATCCTCGTATTTAGCCGCAGGCGTTTTCATGACCAGCCGTTTACCTTCGGGCGTTTTTACCAGATACACCTGACTGCGTTCGGATTCGTAGAGGATTTTTTCAACCGCAAGTCCGTCAACTGTGTCTCCCACATTAAGCAGACGCGGAAAGGGCAGTCGCGATAGTGCTGTTACTGCATCGGAGTAAGTTGGGGTGCCGGTGGATTCAATGCGCGCCAGCTGTACGCTAATGTTGTCTTCACTGCCGTTATCCAGCGCTGTTTGTTGCAGGGTTTTACACAGGTTATCAAGATCATGATCGTCTACTAACAAATGCTGCAGGGTTTTGTGATCGATATGTTCGTGCAGGCCATCGGTGCTTAACAGATACAAATCGCCGCTTTCTATTTCCAGCGATTGCATATCCACTTCCAGTGTTAAATCGGCACCCAGGGCGCGGCTGAGATAGGTGGTGTTGCGATCAATTTTTTGCGTGTGATCCCGCGTCAAACATTCCAGATGGCCGCCGCGCAAGCGATAGATACGACTGTCGCCCACATGAAAACTGAACAGCTTGTCGCCTTTTAAAATAACAATGCTGAGAGTGGTCAGGTAACCTTCTTGGCGCACACTGTTCTGGCTTTGGCTCCACAGGTAACGATTCAGCGATTGAATAACACGATTGGCTGATTGACCCGTGCGCCAGGTATCGGGAGTGGCATAGTAATCGGTTAAAAAGCCGGTGATTGCTGTTTGGCTCGCTTGTCGTGCAGCGGAACTGGAGCTGATGCCATCGGCAATGGCGATGGCAATACCTTTGGTTGTCAGTGCATTACCCTCGGCAATGCGTGCGCCTACCGTGTCTTGATTTTCCGGTTTGCGGCCAGCTTCGCTCAGTTGCGCGAAGCTGATAGTAAGAGTCGATTGCAGAGGGTTTAGCATTAGAGGACTTGGCATTGCCAATCAGGATAGCTCAATCTGGGTAATGCTGCCGTCTTCATTGATTTCCGACATATGCCCTTGTGGCTCTTGCAAAAATTGTACTATGCCCAATACCACCAATGCCGAAGCACCAATGATTAAAAAGAAGGTGCTGGCGTCGACGAAGCTGAAAACAGTCAGGTAAGTTACAGCGCCCACATTGCCATAGGCACCCGCCATACCTGCAATTTGTCCGGTCATGCGGCGTTTCACCAATGGCACTATGGCAAATACCGCGCCTTCACCGGCTTGTACAAAAAAGGAGCAAAACATAACGCACAGTACTGCCAGCCATACCGGCCAATCACCGGTCACTTGCGACAAAATAAAATAACCAATGGCAAGACCCACCACAAAAATTGACAGCGAGCGGCGGCGGCCACAGGTGTCGCTGATGTAACCGCCGCCGGGGCGTGCGACCAGATTCATAAAAGCAAAGGCGGCCCCCAGTGCACCCGCTGCAGCCAGACTCATGCCGTCAAAGGTCTCCAGAAAAAATGCCGGCAGCATAGAAACCACCGCAAGCTCAGAACCAAAGGTGACAAAGTAGGCCCAGTTAAGTACAGCGACTTGTTTAAATTGATAGTGGTCGTGCACCGGCGGCGGGTTGCCGAAAAACAATTCGCGGTTTACTTTAAATATTTGCAGCATTTGATAAATACACAGCACCGCCAGTACCAGGTACAGTCCATAAACGGCAGTAGCATTCAGTAGCCCGGTGTTATCTGGCCCTAATCGCCAGGCCAGCACGGCGAGAATGGCGTACATGGGCAGGTTCATGGCCAGATAAAAATAAAAGTCGCGCTTGTTGGAAACTTCCAGGCCTCCGCTTTTTTTCGGTTTAAAATACGTGGAGCCTTTGGGGGTATTGCGCGCTCGCCAGTAAAAAATCACCGCGTAGATAAGTGCCATAACACCGGTCATGGCAATCGCATAGCGCCAGCCATTATCGCCACCGAACATCAGTGCCAATGTAGGCAGGGTAAAAGCTGCTGCCGCCGAGCCAAAATTACCCCAGCCACCGTAAACGCCTTCGGCAAGGCCCACTTGCCGCGCTGGAAACCATTCACCGACAAGGCGAATACCAATGACAAAACCGGCGCCGACAAAGCCCAACAAGAAACGGGTTAATGCCAGTTGTTCATAAGTTTGCGCCGAGGCGAAGGCGAGACATAAAACACCGCCAGTGGCCAACAACAAGCTATACACTATGCGTGGGCCAAATTTGTCGACCAGTATGCCCACCACGATGCGCGCGGGTATGGTGAGTGCCACATTCAAAATCAGCAGCGCCTTCCACTGGTCGCCGGTAAGATTAAATGTCTCCATAATCAGCGGCTTTAGTGGCGCATGGCTAAACCACACCATAAAGGTGAGAAAAAAGGCAAACCAGGTCAAATGCAGTAAGCGCACGTTGGCGCGAGTAATGTCGAGCAGGTTTAATTTATCTGAACGCATGGTAACTTCCGTCTAAACTTGCACTAGCAAGATAAATAAGCGAATGGCGGGCAGGTGTTGATATGCCTTTGTCTTCGCTAGAGCAAGGGCTATGCCATATCGAGATGGTGCAGTTTTAGTGGCTTTGTGCGCTGTTATGGCGCGAGCGCCAGGGATTATATGCACTGAATTTATGCTTAGTGTCAGTCTCTGGTGCGTACACCAAGCAAATGTGTTCGCAACTGGTGCGTTTTGCTTTTTCGCAAATGTCAGCCAATGGTGCATAATCTATCGAGCCTGCGCATTTATGGAACACAATACACGTTAAACAAAAACGGGATTTTTATGACAACGCAGAAAGCAGCGTTAACACCCACAAACCGTCTCGCGCCTATGCGTACATTATTGGGTATTAAGCCTGCAGCGCTGACGCAGAAGTGGGCGTCAGCGCTGACGAACTTGAATCAAGATACACTCGCTGGAGATAATCCATGGACGCCACTTCTGGCGGCCATGCCTGACGCCACGCCAGATATTACCTGGCCTGTGGCCTATTGGTGTTGGCAGGCATCATTAGCAGCTGCCGATTGCCATCCGGCTCTGGACGATTCGCTGGAAGCGTTGCGCGGCCCGGTATTACAGCAACTGGCCAATACCGAGGCCAGTA
>DATBNH010000626.1:0-6442 GCA_036554405.1 Cellvibrionaceae bacterium
TGACTACGCCGCCAAACAAGTAGCTGGACAAAAAGCCGACTTTATTCGCCTGGGCGTGCTCGGCGAGTGGGATAACCCCTACCTGACCATGGATTATAAATTCGAGGCGGATATTGTTCGTTCGCTCGGAAAAATTGTTGAAAACGGCCACTTGCAGCGCGGTTTTAAACCCGTGTACTGGTCAGTGGTGGGCGCCTCGGCACTGGCCGAGGCCGAGGTGGAATATCAGGATAAAACCTCGTTCAGTATTGATGTGGTTTTCGCACTAGCCGATCAAGCCGATGCGACGCGTTTGTTTCCCGAGCTTACCGGGAGTGGCGAGGTATCGGTCGTTATCTGGACCACTACGCCCTGGACGCTACCTGCGAATCAGGCAGTAAGCGTGCACCCCGAGTTGGACTATGTGTTGGTGCAGGCGGGCGAGCGGCGCTTGATTATGGCCGAGGCACTGCTCGATAGCGTGATGAAGCGCGCCGCTATCAGTGACTATCAAACACTGGCACAGACTACCGGCAAGGCGCTGGAAGGTGTGCTTTTGCAGCATCCTTTTTATGCCCGCCAGGTGCCGGTTATCTGTGGCGAACACGTCACGATTGAGGCTGGTACAGGCTGCGTTCATACTGCGCCCGATCACGGTATGGACGATTTTTTGGTGGGTCAGCAATACGCTATTGGTACGCTTAATTATATTGACGACAATGGCTACTATCGGGATTTTGTGGAAGTTTTTGCCGGCGATCATGTGTATAAAGTCGATGAAAAAGTTAACGCTTTATTAACCGAGCGCGGCGCGCTTTTGGCCGAGCATAAAATCACCCACAGCTTTCCGCACTGCTGGCGCACCAAGACCCCGTTGATTTATCGGGCCACACCGCAGTGGTTTGTGAGTATGGAAAAAAATCATCTGCGCGGTCAGGTGAGCGAGGCGGTAGAACAGGTGCAGTGGTTGCCCGGCTGGGGCCGTGCGCGTATCGACGCCATGCTCGCCTCCAGCCCCGATTGGTGTATTTCCCGGCAGCGCACCTGGGGTGTGCCCATCACGCTTTTTGTACACAAAGAAACCGGTGAGTTGCACCCGGACACTTCGACGCTGATCGAACAAGTGGCGCAGCTTATCGAACAGCATGGCATGGACGCCTGGTATGAGGTGGACGCGGCGAGCCTGTTGGGTAAGGATGCGGCAATGTACGACAAGGTAACCGATACCCTGGACGTTTGGTTCGATTCAGGCGTAACCCATCAGGCTGTATTGCAACAGCGCAGTAATTTGCGCTACCCGGCAGATTTGTACCTGGAGGGCTCCGATCAGCATCGCGGTTGGTTTCAGTCGTCACTGAAAACGGCCGTAGCCATTAACGGTACGCCGCCATACAAAACCGTATTAACTCACGGTTTTACCGTGGATGCCGATGGCCGCAAGATGTCCAAGTCCATTGGCAATACTGTGGCGCCGCAAAAGGTAATCAATGAGCTGGGCGCCGATGTGTTGCGCCTGTGGGTGGCAGCCACAGATTTCAGCACCGAGATGCATGTATCTGATGAAATTTTAAAGCGCACCGCCGACTCCTACCGCCGTATTCGCAACACGGCGCGTTTTATGTTGGCCAACCTCAATGGTTTTGAACCGCGTACCGATGCTGTGCCCGCTGGGCAAATGTTGGCGCTGGATCGCTGGGTGGTGAGCCGTGCGGCCGGCTTACAGCAAGAGTTGATTAATGCTTACGATAAATTCCAGTTTCATTTGGTCTATCAAAAGCTCCACAACTTTTGTGTGGTGGAGCTTGGCGGATTTTATCTGGATATTATTAAAGACCGCCAGTACACCACCAAGGCCGATTCGCTGCCGCGCCGCTCGGCACAGACGGCCCTGTATTATTTGACCGAAGCCTTTGTGCGCTGGATTGCACCGGTGCTCAGTTTTACCGCCGATGAAATGTGGCGCCAGTTGCCGGGGGTGCGTACCGGCCCGGTGTTTGCCGCCGAGTGGTATGCGCTGCCCGAGTTGTCTGATGTTAATTTTGATGATGATTTTTGGCAGGAGGTAGCCAGCGTCAAAATAGCTGTGAATAAAGTGCTGGAAACTAAACGCGGCGAGGGCGCAATAGGTGGCTCGCTCAGTGCTGAAGTGGTGCTCTACTGCGACGGTCAGTTGCAGCAAAAGCTGGCTAAAGTGGCCGATGAGTTGCGTTTTATTTTAATCACCTCTACAGCCGCATTGGCCCCCTTGGCTGAGGGTGCTGATGCCGATGCCACCGAGCTTGAGGGCTTGCGCGTCAGTGTGCAGCGCTCAGAGCATAAAAAGTGCGCGCGCTGCTGGCACTTCCGTGCCGATGTAGGCGCTGTGGCCAAGCATCCGGAGATTTGCTTGCGCTGTGTTGATAATATTGATGGCGCCGGTGAACAGCGCCACTTTGCTTAATGGGGTCAGAAATGGCGATAAAATATTTAAAATCCCCGTGGTGCTGGTACGCGCTGGCGGCCATTGTGGTGCTGTTGGATCAGTGGAGTAAGATGGCCATTGTTGCGCATCTTGAATACAACACGCCGGTGGTATTCACCTCCTTTTTTAATTTTACACTGTTGTATAACACCGGCGCGGCGTTCAGCTTTTTAAGCGATGCCGGCGGTTGGCAGCGCTGGTTTTTTACCGCTATTGCTGTGGTGTTAAGTGTAGTGTTTATTGTTTGGCTGGCGCGAATTGGTCGCGAAAAATGGCTGGAGGCTTTGGCAATCAGTTTAATTTTAGGCGGCGCAGTTGGTAATGTGTATGACCGAATTATGCATGGCCATGTGGTAGATTTTATTGTGGTGCACTACAGGGATAATTACTTTCCCGCTTTTAATATTGCCGACTCGGCTATTAGCGTTGGTGCTGTACTGTTAATTCTGGGTGCTTTTGTGGAAGGCAAGGGTAAACAGGAAAAGGCTAAGCAAGACAAGGCAATGAAAGATGCGTGATTTAACCATAGGCCCCGGCACTCAGGTTACCCTGCATTTTTCTCTGGCGCTTGGTAATGGCGAGGTGATCGATTCCAACTTTGACAGCGAACCGGCGACCTTTACTGTCGGTGATGGAAAGTTATTGCAAGGCTTTGAAGAAGCTCTGCTGGGTTTGCGCGAAGGCGAGAACGAGTCTTTTGTCATAACGCCTGAAAAAGGTTTTGGCGCCCGCAATCCAGCCAATTTGCAGGTGGTGGCGCGCGAAGAATTCGATCCATCGCTGGTATTAGAAGAAGGGCTGATGTTGTCCTTTGCCGATGCACAGAATAATGAGATGCCCGGGGTGGTTGTGACCTTTGATGATGACGAGGTGACTATTGACTTTAATCACCCGCTGGCCGGGCGTGACATTGTTTTTACCGTGAGTATTTTGAAGATAGAGCCGGCGCAGGTACACTGAGAACGCAGAACGCAGAACGCAGAACGCAGAACGCAGGTTGGATAGGCTCCGCGCCACCCAACACAATACCGGCAGAACGCGGTAAAAGCTTACGCCTATGGGTAATTTGACAGGTTGACGGTTATGCAAATTAAATTGGCCAATCCCCGGGGTTTTTGCGCCGGCGTTGACCGCGCCATTGACATTGTCAATCGTGCGCTGGATGTGTTTGGCGCACCTATTTATGTGCGCCACGAGGTGGTGCACAATAAATTTGTGGTGGATTCCCTGCGTGAGCGCGGTGCGGTATTTGTCGATGAACTGCACGAAGTGCCCGATGATGTGATCGTTATTTTTAGCGCCCACGGTGTGTCTCAAGCGGTGCGGCAACAGGCGGCCGATCGCGCGCTCAAGATTTTTGACGCCACTTGTCCGCTGGTAACCAAAGTGCATATTGAAGTGATGCGCTACAGCGGTGAAGGCCGTGAGTGTATTCTTATTGGCCACGCCGGGCATCCCGAGGTGGAGGGGACCATGGGTCAGTACGACACGCGCAGCGGCGGGCAAATTTATCTGGTGGAAGATGTAGAAGGTGTGGCGGCGCTCGACGTGCAAAACCCTGAGCAATTGGCCTATGTTACTCAGACCACCTTATCTATGGATGACACCGCGAAAATCATTGAGGCCCTGCGTTTACGTTTTCCGCTGATTCAGGGGCCGCGCAAAGATGATATTTGCTACGCCACCACCAACCGACAGGATGCGGTGCGGCAACTGGCGCTGGAGTGTGACTTGGTGCTGGTCGTTGGTTCGCCTAATAGCTCCAATTCCAACCGCCTGAGCGAGCTGGCCGAACGCTGTGGCACCGAGTCCCATCTGATCGATTCGCCTGCCGATATCGATGATATGTGGCTGGTGGGTAAAGCCTCGATAGGCATTACCGCCGGTGCCTCGGCACCGGAAACCCTGGTGCAGCAGGTGATCGAGCGACTGGTTGCCGCCGGTGCCCAGCCACCCGAGGAAATTGCCGGCATTCCGGAAAATATCAGTTTCTCGCTGCCGCGCGAACTGCGTTGAATGGCGTCTTAAATAGCGGCACATTCTGCTTCATCTATCGATTCCTTGCGCATGCGCCCGCCCCGCGCCAGTACCAGCTGATAGCCGCGTCCTTCTTCTTCCGGGCAAATGCTTATGGTTCCCGCCTGAAACGCACCGCCGTTAGAATGCGTGGCCCAGCGACTTTCGCCACTGCCTAGATAAGAAATATAGCGGCTGACAGGGCGGTTGCCGTGTACATCAATGCTTGCGTGCAAAGCCGCCCCATCGGCTAACAACTCTTCATCGGTGTCGCGTTCACCGTTGTGGTTGCTATCGAGGAAAATCTCCCAGCCCTGCTGCCAATCGCCGTCTTTGGGAGCGATGGTGGCGCGGCTATTGGTGGTTATGGCGTGGTGGCGGGTTAACTGTACCGCCTCCAGTATCTGAAAAGTCGCTGTTTGCACGCGGATGGTGCGTAGAATACCGGCAAAAGCCGGGTAGGCGATGGCACAAATAATAGCTATCACCGCCAGTGCCGTGAGTAGCTCGATTAAGGTAAAGCCGCGTAATTGGCGCATGGTTTCCCTCCTTGGAAAGCCCGTGTGATCGGCCTTGGCGCACTTTTCGTTAGGTGCCGCCGTTCATTCATCCATGAAGACCGTGTATCTGCTAAGATTGAGCGCGCCACCAGAACCTGTGGTAGCTTTAACTAATATAAAAGGGGTAATGGCGATCGTCAACCTTACCCTGTCACCATGCTTTAAAGCATGTACCTAAAAAGACAAGAGAGAAGCAGCTATGCAGCGAATGCGCGGCTTTACCATAATTGAACTAATGGTCACCATTGCGGTGGTGGGAGTGCTGGTGGCGCTGGCTGCACCCAGCTTTCGCACCATGATTCTCAACCAGCAATCCGAGGGCTTGGGCGAAAACCTGGTTACTGCGTTTCAGTTGGCCCGCTCCGAGGCGGTTCGTCGCGGTGGTTTTGTCAGTGTTTGCCCAGCAAATGCCGATGGCACCGCGTGTGCCAATGCCTGGAATAACGAGGGTGTGCTGGTGATTGTTGACTCCGCCACCGCACCTGGCGCTGGAAGCGTCGTTCTGGATAGTCAGGATGACCGGTTACGACATATGGATTTCAATAACGACAATGCTGTAGTTACCCGAAATGGCGGGCCAACTTTCCTGCGTTTTGATGGGCGTGGCATGTTGGCCAATAGCGATGATCCTCTACAGCTGACTTCTCATGTAACAGGCTGTGTGGGTGATCGTCAGCGTACGCTGGTGGTCAACCGCGCGGGTATGATCAGTATTGACCGCAGTGAATGCCCGGGGAGTTAACAGATGGCAAAATTTCAAAAAGGGGTGGGGCTTATCGAGGTGCTGATTACAGTGCTGGTGTTATCTACCGGGTTGATGGCGTTGGCGGCCCTGCAAACCCGCTCTTTGCAATACAACAGCAGCGCCTTTTTGCGTTCTCAAGCCAATATTATCGCCTCCGATATATTTGACAGAATGCGTATTGTATCTAGTCAAAATGGTGGTGTAGTAACCCCGTCAGAGGCGGATGTTGAAGCGCTGGTGGCCACGCTTCCGGGTGGCGAAGGCGAGGTAGGTTGTGATGGCCGCATCTGTACCGTCACTGTCACTTGGACCGAGCCGACCGCCAATGTAGATGGTGACGAGCTGGAAACCACCTCTTTTACCTATATGTCGAGGATCTAGACCATGGTGATACCCTCACAACAGGCGCAGCGCGGTTTCTCTTTGGTAGAGCTGATGATTGCTATCACCATTGGTTTGGTTTTAATGACCGGTGTGGTGCAAATGTTCCTGTCCAGTAAAACCGTATTTAGTACCCAACAAGGAATCTCCCGTATTCAAGAGACTGGCCGTATGGCTATGGAATTTATGGCCAAAGATATTCGCGAGGCGGGTTACCAGGGTTGCATGAGCCGCATGGCTATTAATTATTTCAGTACATTGAGCGATAGCGCCGATCGGTTTTTGTATGATTTTGAGACC
>DATBNH010000629.1:0-1936 GCA_036554405.1 Cellvibrionaceae bacterium
TTGTTTTCCAAGGACAAGGCTCGCTGGTCTGAAAAGCTTGGCGCAGGCAGCCCTACGCGCATGGGAGAAACCATGGGTCAGAAACGTTAACCGGGCAGTAACCGCCCCAGCAGAGAACGCAGCCCGCGCCTTTCGACCCCCAGCAGGTATTTATCGCGCACCGCAATAATATCCACATCAAAGCTACCGGGTTCAAGATCGCGCACTATCTCTATTTTAAACACCTCGTCGAGGGTCTTTTTACCGGCATCGATCAGCGCCTGCTTGCGACGGTCATCTTCTGACAAGTCCACCAGCCGATGCTGCTCTAACGGCTGCTTGAGGGCATCCAGTACCAGCATGATCTTGGGTTTCAGCCTGCGATCGAAATTCTGTTCCACCACCACGCCCACCTCACCGGTATTCAGCTCCACCAGCGTGCCCGTGGGGTAGAGGCCAATGGCACGGATAAACTCCACCACCAGATCCTCCTGAAACTGAATACCGCGCAGCTCATACAGTTGTGCCACCGCGCGTGATGGCGCTACTGGAACAGTGGCACCACGTGGGGTTATAACCGTGTCATAAAAAGTGACGATCCCGGCAATTTTACCTAACAAAGGAATTTTATCGCCCACTAGATGCTGCGGAAAGCCACTGCCATTCAAGCGCTCACAGTGGGTTCTCACCACACTCACTACCCGTGGTTCAACCCCAGGCGTCTCACGCAAAAGCCTTGCACCCTCCTCAACAAAGGCCTCGTACTGCTCTTGCTCTTCGGCCGTACGTTCCATTTTACTGATAAGCTCTTTAGGTAACCGGGTTTTGCCCACGTCTTTGAGCAACACGCCCATGGCCAATACATCCAGGTCGCGCTTGGCAAGGCCAATGTGACGGCCAAATAAAATTGCCCACACAGACGAGCGCACCGCGTGACTGTAAGTGTATTCATCGGTCTCTTGCACACGCGACAACCAGGTAAAAGCATCAGGGTTGCGCAAAACACTGTCTACCATATCGCTGGCGAGCTTCTTGGTTTCGGCCACGGGAATATCGTACAACCTGTCGGAGTCGAGCTGACTCAAAATATCGCCCACGGCGGTATAGACTTTTTGGTGTAGCTGACGGGCCTTTTTGGCTTCTTTGCGCAAGGGCTTAACGTCGGGGTGTTGGTCACGCTTAACCTTGATAGGGGCAACATTCACCTTGGCGGCTGCCGCTTCGTGGGCACGAGTGGCCGTTTTAATACGCGAAGTGACGCCGCTCTCAAAGCTTTTGAGATCACTGGCAACCGGTGCCCGCCCTTTAACTACATCAATATAAACATGATTGCACAAGCTTTTGAGTTGTTTGATTTGATCAATATCACGGATATAAAAGCCCTGCAGAGGGAACGGGGTTTGCGTCCACGGGCGATCCAGACCGGAGACAAACATGCCCACGGTCAACTCATTAACACCTACTTTAACCTGCTTGATACCCACCGAAGTTCCCTCGTTCCAAGGCACCTGTTACCACCAAAAACTGCTCAACTTCCAAGCAATTCGCTTGCAGTGTAATCAATTCTCGCCGGTGGCGCCAGATGACTCATGCCACTGGGCTGATAACTCGTGCACAGCACGTATAAAAACCCCGGCATGCTCAGGGTTAACCTCTGGAGTAATACCATGGCCCAAATTAAACACATGACCATTGCCAGCGCCGTATGCTTTGAGAATACTACCCACCTCAGCGCGGATACGCTCGGGGCTAGCGTAGAGAATAGTCGGATCCATATTGCCCTGTAAGGCCACCCGATTGCCTACGCGCTCACGCGCCTGTTGAATGTCACACGTCCAGTCCAGGCCCAGAGCATCGGCACCGGTATCAGCCATGGATTCCAGCCACAGGCCGCCTCCTTTGGTAAACAAAATCACCGGCACCTTGCGGCCATCACGCTCGCGAATTAAGCCGGTAA
>DATBNH010000635.1:0-1894 GCA_036554405.1 Cellvibrionaceae bacterium
AAAAAATAATTTTTGCGCGGCAATAAAAGTCCGGTTTTGCTCAGATAAGGCTGCTGTTTGGTGTCCCATTTATCTATCCGTTTTAAAGTGTTCGCGCGGAATTATACCAGTTCACCTCGCGGGCGTATTTGTCTACCTGATCGACCACATCCAACACCAATGCAAACAATGCCATACGTACCAGTACGCCGTTATCGGCCTGACGGAAAATGGCCAGATTAGGATTGTGATTAAGGTCGTTATCCAACTCGTTGGCCTCGAGTCTGGAGTCGCGCGGCAGAGGGTGCATAATCACCGTGTTAGGTTCGCAGTACTGGGTATAAATAGACTGATTAAGACGGAAGCGACCCCGGTAAAGATCGGCCTCACTTTTGGTGGCAAAGCGCTCTTCCTGAATACGGGTGGAGTAGGCGATATCTACCCGCGATATGCTCTGGGGTAAATCTTCGGTAATGGTCACGTTGTGGCCGGCCATACGCATTTTCTCCACAATAGGCTCTGGCATGGCCAGCTCTGTGGGCGATACCAGGGTGATGTGGACATCTTGATATAAACATAACAGCTTGCACAGTGAATGCACTGTGCGGCCATATTTCAGATCGCCAATCAAGGCAATGCGCAAGCCATCCACACCCCGGCCTTTGGAGGTCAACTCTTTACGGATTGTGTATAAATCCAACAGCGCCTGGGTGGGGTGTTCGTTGTCGCCATCGCCACCGTTTAGCACTGGCACACGGCTGGCCTCGGCAAACTCGGCCACCGAACCTGCCACCGGATGACGCATACAGATCACATCTGAGAAGCCCGACAACACCCGCGCGGTATCGTACAGGGATTCGCCCTTGGTAATGGCCGAACTTTCAAACCCGGTGGTCTCGCGCACCTCGCCGCCCAACAGGTTAAAAGCGCTGCCAAAGCTAATACGGGTGCGGGTACTGGGCTCAAAAAACATATTGCCCAGAATTGCCCCTTCCAGCACCCGGGTGACCTTGTGCCTCAGTGCATAGGGCGCCATGGCATCAGCCACTTCAAATACTCGTTGAATATCAGCGCGGTCAAATTGTTCGATGGAGAGGATATGGGAGCCGGTAAAATTCACAATATATCCTTAGCCGGGCGGCTGTAAGGTGAGACAATGTGGGTAAAACAATAACTGGCAGCTATTCTAACGCCCCCGGCGCCCGGGCGAAACGGATTTGCATTATTGAGTGAATCACGCTACTACTTATTGTTGTATTATGTGCCGCAGCCGAGCGATGCCAACGACTCATCACCGCTCAATAATTCGGACAATGCGCCGATAAGCCAACAGGATACTGATTTTTATACATAAAGGATCAATTGTGCCCGACCATCCCGACACATTATCTAAATACTGTAGTGCCGACACCGCCCTGAATATTATTACTGCCGGGGCCTTGCGCTGGCATGCGCCGCATTTGCTGGCCGATCCTTTTGAGCTCAATCACCGCACTACTTTGGCTTTTGACCCGCAGAGCTTGCTGGAACATGTGATTCGCGCCGCCTGCGGGATGATTTTTGCCCGCGAAGAGCCCCGCGGCAGCTCACCGCTGGCCACAGTTATACGCCGCTGGCGCGGTGAAGAGCGCTTCGCCTCACCAGAGGAAGCCGAGGAAGTCCTTACCGAGCTAATGGCGCGTATGGTGGACCAGCGCCTGGCCGAACTGGATAACCTGATGAGTGACTGGCGCCTTTACACGCGTCGCTTACGCCTTTGCACCTTTAGCGCCAAACCCGATAATCTCACTTGCTGGCAGTACCACGCCGAGCGTCATACCGGTGCGGTGCTGCGTTTTCAGTGTGGGGAAGATTCCAGTCTGGGTGTACCCGAGGCAGTTAAATACAGCCTAAACCGCCCCGAAATCACCACCCT
>DATBNH010000649.1:0-4555 GCA_036554405.1 Cellvibrionaceae bacterium
GACCGTTCACCGTTCACCGTTCACCGTTCACCGTTCACCGTTCACCGTTCACCGTTCACCGTTCACCGTTCACCGTTCACCGTTCACCGTTCACCGTTCACCGTTCACATCCGACATCTAACGCCCGGCTTTTAACATTTCCCAATATTTTTCGTAAATCAGAACCGCATCACCTAAATCCTGGTGGAAGCTGCCGCGGGCTATATCTTCCTCTGCCGGGAAGACGATGGGATTATTGCGCAGGGCTTCATCCAATAGTGGCAGCATGGCTGTGTTAGGTGCAGCATAGCCCAGCTCTTCAGTACAGGCCTTGGCGCTTTCGGCACGCAGTACAAAGTCGATGAATTTATGGGCGTTTTCCACATTGGCCGCGTTTTTGGGAATCACAAAACTGTCCACCCAAAGTACAGCACCTTCTTCTGGATAAATGTACACCAGGTTATCCATTTCCTCTTGTGCCATATAGGCCTCGCCGTTCCAGATAACACCAATGCTGACGTTACCTTGCACCAGGGGCACTTTGGGCGAGTCGGAGTTAAAGGTTTTAACACTGGGCATAAGTTCGCGCAACAGCTCATAGGCTTCACGAATTTCATTTTCATCGGTGGTGTTGTTGGAATAACCTTTCACACTCAAAGCCGCATGAAAAGTATCACGTACATCGTCCATCAGCATTATCTTGCCCTGGTATTCAGGCTTCCATAAATCCGCCCAGCTACTAATGGCACTGGCGTCTACGTCATTTCCATTTACTGCTATAGCCGTGCTGCCCCACAAGTAGGGAATGCTGTACTCGTTGCCCGGATCGTAGGGTTTGTCCAACATGGCATTATCTAAATTGCCATAGTTGGTCAGCAAACTTTTATCAATGGGTTGCAATAAACCCTCGTTGCGCATTTTCTCTACATAAAAGGTAGAGGGAACAGCCAGGTCATACCCACTGCCGCCGAGCAATTTAATGCGGGCATACATGGCCTCGTTACTTTCGTAGGTGGCATACTCCACTTCAATGCCTGTCTCTTCGGTAAACTCGGCTAACAGGTCATCTGGAATGTATTCCGTCCAGTTGTAAATAACCAGTTTCTCTGCACTTTTAGTGTCAGATTGTTTAGAGCAGCCGCTAACCAGTGCGACCGCAACCACTGCTAAAACCCACCATTTTTTCATCGTACCGACCCTCTGGAATGTAACAACAGTTGAGAAAATAACACCAGCGCCAAGGACACCAGTAACAACAGTGTCGAAATGGCATTTACTTCCGGCGACACGCCTACCCGAACCATCGAGTAAACGCGCAGCGGCAAGACTTCATAACCGGGGCCTGTCACAAATGAGCTGACGATGACATCATCGAGAGACAGAGTAAAACTCAGCAACCAACCGGCGGCTACCGCAGGCATGGCCAGCGGTAAAATAATTTTAAAAAATACACGGCTTTCGGTAGCGCCCAAATCGCGCGCCGCTTCCAGCATTTTCATATCGAACCCGCGCAGGCGCGAATACACGCTGACAATCACAAAAGGCAAGCAAAAGGTAATATGGGCAATTAATAACGAGATAAAACCCAGCTGAATGCCCAGTGCTATAAAGATAATTAACAGCGATATGGCCATTACAATATCCGGCGTCAGCATACTCACAAACACCATGGACGAGAGCATGGCTTTACCGCGAAATTGATAGCGGTGCAAGGCTACTGCCGCCAAAGTGCCGATAACCGTGGCGATGGTGGCGGCTACTATGGCGATAGTGAGCGAGTTCCAGGCGGCATCCATTAGCGCCTGATTATTAAACAACCGCTCATACCATTTAAAGGTAAAGCCCTGCCAGCGGGTGCCGTAGCGCGAGGCATTAAAAGAGTTAATCACCAACAGGGTAATAGGCAAATAAATAAAAAATAAAATTAGCGCCAAATAGCCCCATTTAAAAATCCGCGTCATTGATGCCTCCTTTGCGGCTGACAAAACGCGCCGCCCGGAAATACAACCACAGCATCGCCCCCAGCAAGACAATTAACAACACACTCAAGGCCGAACCAAAAGGCCAGTCGCGGGTTTGTAAAAAATGGGGTTTACTTACGTTACCTAAAAATAAGGTTTTAGCACCACCTAACAAATCGGCAATATAGAACATGCCCATGGCAGGCAAGAGCACCATTAAGCAGCCCGCCACAATACCTGGCGAGGTAAGGGGTACGGTAATACGCCAAAAGCGCTGCCAGGCGCCGGCGCCTAAATCGCGTGCGGCCTGATGCAGCCGTAAGTCGAGCTTTTCCAGCGCCGCATACAGGGGCAATACCATAAAGGGCAAAAGAATATAACTGAGGCCTAAGATAACGGCGAACTCGGTATACAAAAGTTGCAGCGGCTGGTCAATCAACCCCCAGCTTTGCAAGGTGTTATTAATAATGCCCCGGTTACCCAAAATGGATTGCAGCGCATAGGTGCGCACCAGCGAGTTAGTCCAAAAGGGCAGTATCACTAAAAACAACACCAACGCACGCCAGCGCGAGGGCAGTTGCACCAGACACATGGCAAAAGGATAACCCACAATTAAACAGGCCAGCGTTGCCATTACCGACATACGCAACGAATCCCACAGTACCTGTAGGTACAGCATATTCACTGTGCGAGTATAGCTGTCGGCATTCACCGGCAGGCTGACGAATGACAAAGTATCGCGCGTTAAAAAGCTGGTGATTACCACCAACAAGTTGGGCACAAACACAAACAGCGTTAACCAAACCGCCGCAAGGCCTATGGCCCAAAAACGAAATTGACTAAGCGGGTACTTCATAGGGCAGCACCACCTCCCAGCCCGGTACCCACTTGACGCGAACGCTCTGGTTTAAGCTGTAGTCAAATGAGGGATCATCTTCATCAAAAAACTCGCTGGTCATTAATTCCGCGCCGGAGGGCAAGCGCACAATGGAGTCCAGGGTTTTGCCCTTGTAATTGCGCTCCACTATCTTACCCACCAGCGCCTGGGTTTCATCGGCGTCTTCTATATACTCCACCCGTAAGTCTTCCGGGCGCAGCAACACGTTTACTTTTTCGCCCACCTGAAAACTGTGCTTGGCTTTAAGCGTCCACTGCATGCCCTCTACTTTCACTTCGTATTCATCATCGCCATCAACAGCCACTATGTGGCCATCCAGATGATTAATCTCGCCAATAAAGCGCGCCACAAATAAACTGTTGGGCTGCTCGTAAATTTGCCGGGGTGTGCCCAGTTGCTGCACCCGGCCCTCGTGCATCACCACCACCCGGTCAGACATAGAAAGCGCTTCTTCCTGATCGTGGGTGACGTAAACAAAAGTAATACCCAGCTTGCGCTGCAGGCGTTTTAGCTCCAGCTGCATTTGCTGACGCAGCTTGTAATCCAGCGCGCTCAAGGATTCATCCAGCAGCAATAATTTGGGGCGGTTAACCACAGCGCGGGCAATGGCTACCCGCTGCTGCTGACCACCGGAGAGCTGCGCCGGTTTGCGTTCGGCGTAATCGGCCAGGCGCACCATTTGCAGCGCTTCCATTACTCGGGGTTTAATCTCGGCTTTGCTCACCTTGCTCATACGCAGGCCAAAGGCGACGTTATCGAACACCGTCATATGGGGGAACAGAGCATAGCTTTGGAAGACGGTATTCACCGGCCGGCGCTCGGCGGGAAGCTGGGCCAGGCTTTGCTCGTCCAGCAGAATCTCACCGCTGTCGGCATCTTCTAACCCGGCAATTAACCGCAATGCTGTGGTTTTGCCGCAGCCCGAGGGGCCGAGCAGGGTAAAAAACTCCCCGTCATAGATAGTGAGGTCAAAATCTTTAAGCACCGCCTGGCCAGCATAGGCCTTGGACAATTGCTTGAGTATCAACAGCGGACGCGGTTCATTCACCAGTAACTAGCTCCTCGGTTTAGACAACAGAGAAACCGAACGAGCAGACACCTGCCAACGCCTCCCCGCGCCAAAGCTGGGAGAAAGCGTATTGAGGTTGGGGCAGATCAACAATCAGATCTGGACTCGTTGCTGGGCCGGGGCCCACGGTTTACTCACGGTTTAACGTCTTATTGGTATGCCTGATCGCGGTAAACCTGCAACGGATTTGGAAAGGCGGGGCATAAGCAAAAGACGCTCATATTTTAGGCATATCATCCCGGTAAAATCCAGTACCCCCTGTGTAAAAAATCACTCGGCTCTGGGTTATACGTCTGACGTCGGATGTCTGATGTCGGACGCTTTCCAAACCAACCCTTCAGCTTTCCGGGCATCTTCGAGTCGGTGATCGCCGATTCGATGAGTCGCGTTTTGCATCAGACGTCCGACGTCTACCCCACCTTGCAATTTATCGGTTCTGCTTTATAGTCGAAAGCCTGTTGTGGCGTGAAGCATTCAGCTCCCTCCCCCGCTTGCGGGGGAGCTTCAACTCCCCTCCCGCTTGCGGGACGCCAACAGGACGTAGGTGGTAGGGCCGAGACGGGATCAGAGGCCGAGGGGCTGGGGGAGGGGGTTCTAGAGTTTGGCACTTTATCTATAAATTGTGCCAGCACTAACAACCCCCACCCC
>DATBNH010000658.1:0-6873 GCA_036554405.1 Cellvibrionaceae bacterium
TCATAATAAGCACGTGAAACTTCGTCGCCATCAGCAAAGATCATACCTTCGCCCTGGCCATTAACACGCTCACGAGTCATCCAGTACAAGCCCAAAACCACGTCTTGCGACGGCACAATAATCGGCTCACCAGACGCTGGCGAGAGAATATTATTGGTGGACATCATCAGCGCGCGCGCTTCTAACTGAGCCTCAATGGTCAATGGCACGTGTACCGCCATCTGATCACCGTCGAAGTCAGCGTTGTAAGCCGCACACACCAGTGGGTGCAACTGAATCGCCTTGCCTTCAATCAGTACCGGCTCAAACGCCTGAATACCCAAACGGTGAAGGGTTGGTGCGCGGTTTAGCAGTACTGGGTGTTCGCGAATAACATCATCGAGAATATCCCACACTACCGCTTCTTCGCGCTCGACCATCTTCTTGGCCGCTTTAATGGTGGTAGCCAGGCCACGCAATTCCAGCTTGCTAAAAATAAACGGCTTGAACAGCTCCAAGGCCATTTTTTTGGGCAGACCACACTGATGCAGACGCAACGTTGGGCCCACCACAATCACCGAACGACCGGAGTAGTCAACGCGCTTACCCAGCAGGTTCTGACGGAAACGACCCTGTTTACCCTTGATCATGTCAGCCAAGGACTTCAGCGGACGCTTGTTAGAGCCGGTAATGGCTCGACCGCGACGGCCGTTGTCCAACAGGGCATCAACAGATTCCTGCAGCATGCGCTTTTCGTTGCGCACAATGATGTCTGGCGCGTTCAAATCCAACAGACGCTTCAAGCGATTGTTGCGGTTGATTACGCGGCGGTACAAATCGTTCAAATCAGAAGTGGCAAAACGGCCACCATCCAAGGGCACCAATGGGCGCAAATCTGGCGGTAATACTGGCAACACTTCCAATACCATCCACTCAGGCTTGTTGCCTGAAAAGTGGAAAGCTTCAAGCAGCTTCAAACGCTTGGAGTATTTTTTGATTTTGGTTTCAGAGTTGGTGTTAGGAATTTCTTCACGTAGAAACTGAATTTCAGCTTCCAGGTCGATATCCATCATCAAGGCACGGATCGCCTCGGCGCCCATCAGGGCATCAAATTCGTCACCGAACTCTTCCATCGCTTCAAAGTACTGCTCATCGGTCAGCAGTTGGCTACGCTCCAGAGTCGTCATACCCGGATCGGTTACCACGTAAGACTCAAAGTACAGAACCCGTTCGATATCGCGCAGGGTCATATCCAGCAGCAAGCCGATACGACTAGGCAGAGACTTCAAAAACCAGATGTGCGCAACCGGGCTGGCAAGCTCAATATGGCCCATGCGCTCGCGGCGCACCTTGGCCAGTGTCACTTCAACGCCGCATTTCTCGCAGATAATGCCGCGGTGCTTCATGCGCTTGTATTTACCACACAGGCACTCATAGTCTTTAACCGGGCCAAAAATTTTGGCACAGAACAGACCTTCGCGCTCTGGTTTAAAGGTGCGGTAGTTAATGGTCTCTGGCTTTTTGACTTCGCCGAACGACCAGGATCGAATCATTTCTGGCGAGGCCAGGCTAATCCGAATTGCATCAAATTCTTCGACTTGTCCCTGGGACTTGAGCAAATTAAGTAAGTCTTTCAAGGCACTTCCTCCAGTGGGCTTCAGTAGTTGCGCTTAGCGCTCCACGCGGGGACCAAGCCCCGCGGGTACCGATGTAATACAAGGGACGCTTAGTCGTCTTGTTCCAGTTCCATATTGATACCGAGGGCACGGATCTCTTTAACCAGTACGTTAAAGGACTCGGGCATACCCGGCTCCATACGGTGATCGCCATCCACAATGTTTTTATACATTTTGGTACGACCTGCAACATCATCCGACTTCACCGTCAACATTTCTTGCAGGGTATAGGCAGCACCGTAGGCTTCCAGTGCCCACACTTCCATCTCCCCGAAACGCTGGCCACCGAACTGGGCTTTACCGCCCAACGGCTGCTGTGTAACCAGACTGTATGAGCCAGTAGAGCGCGCATGCATCTTGTCATCAACCAAGTGGTTCAGCTTCAGCATATACATATAGCCGACGGTGACCGGACGCTGGAACGTATCGCCAGTGCGGCCATCGAACAATTGCATCTGACCGGAGTCAGGAATGTCAGCCAGGCGTAGCAGCGCTTTGATTTCATGTTCTTTAGCACCATCAAACACCGGTGTTGCCATAGGCACGCCGCCGCGAAGATTATTGGCCAAGTCCATAATTTCTTTATCGCTAAAGGAATCCAGATCTTCTTTGGCAAATACGTCACCAGTGCCGTTGTAGATTTCGTCGAGGAACTTGCGTACCTCACCTACGGCACGCTGTTGACGAATCATCTCATCAATCTTGCTACCAAGACCTTTGGCCGCCATACCCAAATGGGTTTCCAGAATCTGACCCACGTTCATACGCGAGGGCACACCTAGCGGGTTAAGAACGATATCTACCGGCTCGCCTTTTTCATCGTAGGGCATATCTTCAACCGGCATAATCACCGAGATAACACCCTTGTTACCGTGACGACCGGCCATTTTGTCACCGGGCTGAATACGACGCTTGATTGCCAGGTAAACCTTAACGATTTTAAGTACACCCGGCGCCAGATCATCGCCCGTAGACAACTTGCGCTTTTTATCTTCAAAGCGCTCATCAAGACTTTTACGACGGTCAAGCAAATGCTCTTCGGCACGGTCAATCTGCTCGTTAATCGCATCATCGGCAACACGCAGTTTGAACCACTGCTCTGTTTCCAAACTACTCAGCAACTCCTCGGATAAGACATCACCTTTCTTGACACCCTTGCCGGCAGCTACTTTTTGCCCGAGCAGAACACTGCGCAAACGATCTAAAGTGGCCGCTTCCATAATGCGGAACTCTTCGTTGAGATCCTTGCGCACCTGATTGAGCTGTTCTTTTTCAATCTCTACGCTGCGTTGATCCTTTTCCAGGCCATCACGGGTAAAGACTTGAACATCAATTACGGTACCTTTGGTACTGGAGGGTACACGCAGTGAGGTATCTTTTACATCGGAGGCTTTTTCACCGAAGATAGCACGCAGCAATTTCTCTTCAGGTGTAAGCTGGGTTTCACCTTTTGGCGTTACCTTGCCCACCAGAATATCGCCACCGCCTACTTCAGCTCCAATGTAAACAATACCGGATTCATCCAGTTTAGAAAGTGCACTTTCACCAACGTTGGGAATATCCGAAGTAATCTCTTCACTGCCAAGCTTGGTATCGCGAGCGATACAGGTCAGCTCCTGAATATGAATGGTGGTGAAGCGCTCTTCTTGCACCACACGCTCAGACACCAGAATCGAGTCTTCAAAGTTGTAACCATTCCAGGGCATAAAGGCGATACGCATATTCTGGCCCAGTGCCAGTTCGCCCATATCCACGGAAGGACCATCGGCAAGGATATCGCCACGCTGCACAATATCGCCCACATTGACAATAGAGCGCTGGTTAATACAGGTGTTCTGATTGGAACGGGTGTATTTGGTGAGGTTGTAAATATCCACACCGGCTTCACCGGACTCCACCTCTCCATCGTGTACCTTAACCACAATGCGGCCGGCATCAACGCGGTCAATCACACCACCGCGGTTGGCAACCACGCACACGCCTGAGTCAGAGGCAACATTGCGCTCCATGCCAGTACCTACCAGCGGCTTTTCAGCGCGCAGAGTCGGCACAGCCTGACGCTGCATGTTAGAACCCATCAAGGCGCGGTTGGCATCATCGTGTTCCAAAAAGGGAATCAACGATGCGGCAATGGATACGACCTGTCGCGGCGACACGTCCATAAACTGGACTTCGCCCGGTGCTTTCAGGGTAAAGTCGTTTTGAAAGCGTACCGATACCAAATCTTCAACCAGTTTATCGCCGGCATCCAATTTAGCCGAGGCCTGGGCAATAACGAATTCGGCTTCGTTAATGGCCGAGAGAAACTCAATATCTTTAGTCACCTGACCGTCAATCACCCGGCGATATGGCGCCTCCAAAAAGCCATAGCTATTGGTGCGCGCATAAGTTGCCAAGGAATTGATTAGACCAATGTTCGGGCCTTCCGGTGTTTCGATAGGGCAAACCCGGCCGTAGTGGGTCGGATGCACGTCGCGCACCTCAAAGCCTGCACGCTCGCGCGTCAGACCACCGGGACCGAGAGCCGAAACACGACGCTTGTGCGTCACCTCGGAAAGCGGATTGTTCTGATCCATAAACTGGGACAGCTGTGATGAACCAAAGAACTCTTTGATAGCGGCCGCTACGGGTTTGGCGTTGATCAGATCCTGAGGCATTAAGCCTTCGCTTTCGGCCATGGACAAACGCTCTTTAACAGCGCGTTCGACACGAACCAAGCCCACACGGAACTGGTTTTCGGCCATCTCTCCCACACAGCGAATACGACGGTTGCCCAGGTGATCAATGTCATCAACCACGCCTTTGCCGTTGCGGATTTCAATCAATCCTTGCAGAACATCGACAATGTCTTCATTGGACAAAGTACCCTCGCCAAACTCGCTTTCACGACCGAGGCGACGGTTAAACTTCATCCGGCCAACAGCGGACAGATCGTAGCGCTCCTGAGTGAAGAACAGGTTGTTAAAGAGCGCTTCTGCCGACTCTTTAGTCGGTGGCTCGCCGGGGCGCATCATGCGGTAAATTTCAACCAGTGCCTCAAGCTGGGTACGGGTTGGATCTACACGCAAGGTCTCGGAAATAAACGGACCACAATCGAGTTCGTTGGTATAGAGGGTTTCGATAGTCTGGGTATTAACCGATGATAATTTCTCCAGTGTATCGACCGTGATCTCGGTATTACACTCGATCATCACCTCGCCAGTTTCAGCATCGATAACATCTTTAGCAAGGGCCCGGCCCAACAGATACTCCGCGGGCACCGCCATCTCATCAACACCGGCTTTTTCCAACTGGCGAATATGACGAGCGGTTATACGGCGGCCCTCTTCGACCAATACCTTACCTTTTTTGTCTTTAATATCGAAGGTCGCCACATCACCACGCAGACGCGCAGGAACCACCTTAAAGGTAAAGTTGCCATCTTCGCCCAGGGTAAAGGTGCTGGTTTCGAAAAACATATCAAGCATTTCCTGAGAGCTAAAGCCCAGGGCACGCAACAAAATAGTCGCCGGCAATTTGCGGCGGCGATCGATACGCACAAACACAAGATCTTTGGGATCAAATTCAAAGTCGAGCCAGGACCCACGGTAAGGAATAATCCGGGCTGAATACAACAACTTGCCGGATGAGTGAGTCTTACCCTTATCGTGATCAAAGAATACACCGGGAGACCGATGCAGTTGCGAAACAATAACACGCTCGGTACCGTTGACCACAAAAGTACCGTTATTGGTCATAAGCGGAATTTCGCCCATGTACACTTCTTGTTCTTTGATATCTTTAATGGCTTTATTTGACGATTCTTTATCGTAAATAATCAAGCGCACTTTAACGCGCAAGGGCGCGGCGTAAGTCACACCACGCGAAATACATTCATTGACATCAAACACCGCCTTGCCGAGGTTATAACTCACATACTCAAGTGCGGCATTGCCAGAATAACTGACAATTGGGAATAGAGACCGAAATGCGGCGTGCAGCCCCATATCATCACGGCCTTCCACAGGAGTGTCGGCCTGTGTAAATTTCCTGTAAGAATCCAGCTGAATCGCCAAAAGGTAAGGCACATCCATGACATGTGGTAACTTACCAAAGTCTTTGCGGATACGTTTTTTCTCAGTGTATGAGTAAGCCATCTGTATTCCCCAGCTTGTTCACGGATCGGGCTAAAACACAGCCACGTAAAGCACTTGGTGCTTTGTCTAAACCATCCCTTACTGCACGGCTGTTGCCGGTCAGTGAGTCGCACCAGTTTGCGGTGCCTCGTCTCGTCTTGCGACTGAAACGGAAAAAGGCTGGCGGGTTACACCCACCAGCCTGACGTCTAACGAAGTCATCAGACGAGTTTCTGCATTAAACTTACTTCAGCTCAGCGCTAGCACCGGCTTCTTTCAGCTTGGCAACAGCAGCTTCAGCGTCTTCTTTGGAAACACCTTCTTTAATAGCTTTAGGTGCGCTTTCAACCATTTCTTTGGCTTCTTTCAGGCCCAGACCGGTAAGCTCACGAACGGCTTTAATGGCGTTAACTTTCTTCTCGCCAGCAGAGGTCAGAATAACGTCAAACTCGGTTTGTTCTTCTGCGGCGGCGCCAGCTTCAGCAGGGCCAGCAGCAACAGCAGCTGCAGCAGAAACACCGAACTTTTCTTCCATTGCAGAAACCAGTTCTACAACATCTTTTACTGACATCTCAGCGATGGCATTGATGATATCTTCTTTGCTCAGAGACATGTCTGAATTCCTATATCAAGTGGAGCCATATGGCTCGTTAAATGGTTAAGAAAGTGCCGAATACTCAGGCAGCTTCCTGTTCTTTCTGATCGCGAACGGCAGCCAGTGTACGTACCAGCTTGCCAGCAGCTGCTTCTTTCATCACGCTCATCAACTTGGCAATTGCTTCGTCGTATGTTGGCAGAGTGGCCAACATAGCAATATCAACAATCACGCCTTCAAAGGCAGCTGACTTTAACTCCATCTTGTCTTCTGTTTTTGCGAATTCACGCAAAATACGAGCGCCCGCACCGGGGTGCTCGCTAGAAAAAGCAATTAGAGTCGGGCCGACAAAGCTCTCGAGCAAACACTCGTAGTCGGTACCCTGTACAGCGCGACGGGCCAGAGTATTGCGTACGACTTTAAGCCATACACCGTTCTCACGGGCCTCTTTACGCAGAGCAGTCATCTTCGCTACGGTAACGCCGCGTGAATCGGCAACCACAGCAGA
>DATBNH010000014.1:0-2552 GCA_036554405.1 Cellvibrionaceae bacterium
AAACACCAACTTCCGACTTTTATCAATATCTTCGGCAGGCACAATATCGGCCGCGGCCAGCAGCGGCAGCGTCTCATCCAGAATCCGGCCCTTGGTCAGGGCAATGGTTATCATATCGCTCATAATCAGTGTGGCACCCGGCGAATATTCGCTCCCAGCATTTGCAGTTTTTCTTCAATACACTCGTAGCCGCGATCAATATGGTAAATGCGATCCACCAGTGTCGAACCATCGGCCACTAATCCGGCAATCACCAGGCTCGCCGAAGCGCGCAAATCCGTCGCCATTACCGGGGCACCTTTGAGCTTTTCCACGCCTTTAATCAGCGCGGTGTTGCCCTCCAGGGTAATGTTGGCGCCCATGCGGTTGAGCTCGTGTACCTGAATCAGGCGATTTTCAAAAATGGTCTCGGTAACGCTACTGGAGCCCTCGCCCACTGCATTCATGGCGGTAAACTGGGCCTGCATATCCGTGGGGAATGCCGGATAAGGCGCGGTTTTCAGACTGACCGCACGCGGGCGATTACCTTTCATATCAATACCGATCCAGTCGCTGCCGGTGCTGATGTGCGCACCGGCCTCCTCGAGTTTCAGCAGTACCCCTTCGAGCAAATGCTGATCGGTATTTTTCAACTTTATACAGCCGCGCGTGGCCGCTGCCGCCACTAGGTAGGTTCCGGTTTCAATGCGGTCGGGCATAATATGATAGTGACAACTGTTCAGGCGCTCAACGCCGTCGATTTCCAGCGTGGAAGTACCTATACCTTTAATATTCGCGCCCATAGCTACCAGACAATTGGCCAAATCTACCACTTCGGGCTCGCGCGCGGCGTTTTCCAGCACGGTGCGGCCTTTTGCCAGCACCGCCGCCATCAGCAGGTTTTCGGTGCCACCTACGGTGACCATATCCATCAAAATATGGGCGCCTTTCAGACGGCCATCACTGCGCGCGCGAATATAACCTTCATCCACATCAATAGTGGCGCCCATCGCCTCCAGGCCGCGCAAATGAATATCCACCGGCCGCGAGCCAATGGCACAACCGCCCGGGAAAGACACATTAGCAGTCCCGTAACGCGACAGCATAGGGCCCAGCACTAAAATAGAGGCACGCATGGTTTTTACCAGCTCGTAGGGGGCGGTAAAATCGTTGATGCTGTTGGGGTCAATCTCCACCGACATTTTCTCGTCGACCGTCACCCCCACGCCCATACAGCGCAGTAGCGCTAACATGGTGGTGACATCATTCAAATGCGGCAAGTTGGAGATATGTACAGGGCCGTCGGCCAGCAGGGTAGCTGCCAAAATGGGCAACGCCGAGTTTTTCGAACCGGAAATACGAATTTCGCCCTTGAGCGGCCCGGAACGTTGAATCAATAATTTATCCATGCTGTACCTTATTGCTGGGCGGCTTCTTCGGGCGTGAGGGTTTGCATATGCACCGCGTGGATAGCGCCACTGGCGATTTCATCAGACAATACGGCATACACCATTTGTTGTTTTTTAACCGCCATCAGGCCGCTAAAAACCGGGCTGACAACGCTGACATGTACATGACTACCGTCTATAACCACTTCGGCAGTGGCATCGTCGATCTGACTTTCAAGGCGGGCTTTAATCTCTTCTGCTTGCATGAAAATTACCATAGGACAAAATCCGGCGCCCCAATCTCGCTATGGGGCGCCGGATAATTAAATTCAGGGGTGGAATCTTACCGGATTGTAGCGCTCGGCGCACCTGTGCACCGAGCCAAACGTGCGCGGGCAATCAGCTATCGCTGTCTTCCCAGCCATTAATCACCTTATCTATATCGCCATTGTGACGACTGGCCAGTTGTGAAAATTGGCTACTGAGCGAACGGCCAAGATTGACACCGTTAAGGATCAAGTTGGTCAGTTTCCACTCGCCACTGCGATTTTTCTGCATAGTGTAAGACAGCTTGTGACTCTCGCCCTCGTAACTCACTTCCTGTACCACCGCAACGCGGCGCTTGTCAGCAACCGGTTCGCTGGGCGGCACAACATGAATATCGCTCTCGGCATAGGTGGCAATACCCTTGGCATAGGTACTGACCAAGCTGGTTTTTAACAGTTTGGCAAACTGCTCGCGCTGCTCGCTGTTGGCCTGCTTAAAGTGATCGCCCATCACCACCCGGGCGATGTAATCAAACGCCACCACCGGCTCCAGCGCCTCCAGCACAGTGGCATCAAAGGCCGCCTGATCGTCATTACTGGCATTGGCTTTGGCCGCCCCTACCAATATGTCTGTTACCTCAGAAACAATGGCGTGTGGTGTTTTCTCTTCAGCCTGGGCGGTGGCACACAGGGCCATAAAGACGCCAAGCGCCAGTAGGTATTTTACCCAGGTATTGCTGCCGAACTGTTTCATGATTAGGTCCTTATCTGCTGTTGAAAAAGTGGCATTGTTGCGCCACCAAAAAATTGCTGTAGCCAGCCAAACACTATACCATCTGGCCCCAATTCAACCTACCCGTCTATCGGCTCGTTTATGCAACGGGGCAATAACGGAACACTACAGGCATATTTGTGATGA
>DATBNH010000349.1:0-1985 GCA_036554405.1 Cellvibrionaceae bacterium
GAGATGGTAATGCCGGGCGACAACGTACAGATGAGCGTGACGTTGATTCACCCGATTGCGATGGAAGACGGTCTGCGCTTTGCGATTCGCGAAGGTGGCCGTACCGTTGGTGCTGGTGTAGTTGCCAAAATCATCGAGTAATCGATGGGATAATCCCGGTGATACGAAAAAAACGCCCTCGTGGCGTTTTTTTCGTTTTTATGGTATTAATTCATCCCATCCATCCAGTAAAAATGATAAGTCGATGATATGCGGGTAAGGAACGGAAAGCCGAAAAAAGTCACGATGAAAGAGGTCGCCACTATGGCAGACGTCTCTATTATGACCGTCTCTCGTGTGCTCAATAATAATAAAGTATCGGAAGATGCGTACCGTCGTGTAATGGATGCGGTAAAGACGTTGAACTACCGGCTGAATGTTTCTGCCCGAAGTTTGTCAGGCTCTCAGTCCTACTTGATCGGTTTTTTTTACGACAGTTCGCTGGGCAGTTATATTAGTCAGTATTTGCTTGGGGTATTGCGACGCAGCAATGAGTTGGGCTATCACCTGGTGCTGGAATCCTGCGATTATGCTGCCGATAATCTTGATGACATTATCACTCGGTTGACCGGGCGCTATATGCTTGATGGCATTATCTTGCCACCGCCTTTATCTGAATATTTACCATTGTTGGATGCACTGGATGAGGCGGGTTTGCGCTATGTGCGTGTGGGTCCAGGGCTTGACCTTGAGCGCTCGCCCTACGTCACCATTGATGATTATCAGGCAAGTTTTGAAATGACGGAACACTTGATAAGTGCAGGTCATAAGCACATTGGTTTTATCAAGGGTGATGCCCGGCAAGGTGTAGCGGCTATTCGGTTTAAAGGATTTTGTGATGCGCTGGAAAAACATAAAATCACGCTTAATGAAAAGCTTGTCGCTGAGGGGGATTTTGAGTTTTCCGGTGGTATGTTGGCCTGTGAGCAAATACTGAATACCGGCGATACGGTGACTGCTATTTTCGCGAGTAACGATGATATGGCCAGTGCAGTGATTTTTACTCTGCAAAAATTTGGCTTGCGCGTACCCGAGGATGTAGCCGTTGCCGGTTTTGATGATACATCCATCGCTCGCTCTGTATGGCCGCCGTTAACCACCATTAAACAACCCATTGATGAGATGTCAGTGCATTCGGTTGATTTGTTAATGGAGACAATAAAAGCGGATCAATTATTTGATATGCGCCTGGATAAACATGAGTTATTGCCCCATAAACTTATTGTGAGAGGATCCACCCTCAAAAGTTAAATGGCTATTGGCAATAGCTTGCCTAAAGCCAGAGGTTACTGAATGCAAACATACCGGTCTTTGCTTCGAAATCTTCTGGTTGCGACGACGTCGCCTATTGCCATTGCCATGGTTATTCTCTTCGGGCTTATAGCCTTTACCGCTTATGAGCAGTTCACTAAAGATATTCCTGACGTTCCAGCAATCAAGCAGGGTCAGCTGAGCTTGCCTTCAGATCAGAATATGCCTATTTCACTGCAGGGCAACTGGCGTTTTTATTGGCAGCAGTTACTAACGCCACAAGATCTCACCGATCAATATCATTTAATCACAGTGCCCTCCCGTTGGCGAGATGTAAATATTGACGGCATAAGCTTGAGTGCGCCGGGTTTCGCCACCTACGCTGCCACCGTCGAATTTGACCGGCGCAGCAGGTCGCTTGGCTTGAGGCTTCCTGTGCTCTATCGTGCAGCAACTGTTTGGGTTAACGGTGAGGTGGTCGCTGAAATTGGACGCCCAGGCGCGACAGCCAAAGAAGAAATTCCCCGCGATGAAATAAAAATCATCCCATTGCCCAACACTGCAAAAAAATTGCAGCTGGTAATACAGGTCTCCAGCTTTCATCATGTGGACGGTGGCCTTTCACTGCCTGTAGTCATCGATGATTTATCTCGACTTGAATATGCTGAAAAGTGGCGTATTGTACGAGGAATATT
>DATBNH010000350.1:0-2998 GCA_036554405.1 Cellvibrionaceae bacterium
TTTTGTTTTGGCGCTTGCACATGGCCATGGCTTCGGCGGCGGCGGTGCCTTCATCCAGCATGGAGGCGTTGGCCAGTTCCATGCCGGTTAAATCCATAATCATTTGCTGGTAGTTTAAAAGCCCTTCCAGCCGCCCCTGGGCAATCTCGGGCTGATAGGGCGTGTAGGCGGTGTACCAGCCGGGGTTTTCCAGCACGTTGCGCAAAATGACCGGTGGTACATGGGTGTCGTAATAGCCCATACCGATGTAGCTTTTATACAGACGGTTTTTGCTGGCAATCCCATGCAGTGCGTCCAGCGCGTCCATCTCCGACAGGGCCGGGTTCAGGGCCAGGGCGTCATCCAGGCGAATTTTGGCGGGCACGGTCTGTTCAATCAGCTGCGTTAGCGAGTCGACCCCGAGGGTGTTCAGCATGGTGGCGCACTGGGTGTCGTCCGGGCCAATATGGCGGCCGATAAAACTGTCGGAGTTGGCCAATTGGGCTAGGGGGGCGCGGCGCAGGTGGTCGGTCATAGAGTGCGTGTCTCGTTAATCGCTGGAGTCTGGGAAGCGTGTCAGGCGGGGGTGTAGACACCGTCCGAAGGGGCGCAATAGTATCAAGTGGCGGGGTTGGGGGCAATTGGATTGCACGTTTGCGCCGCTGTCAGCTTTGGTCTTTTTATTGCAATATGCAATTTACGACGACAGCCTCTATTGCTATTGTTGGCGCCTGATTATATTGTTCAATCCTGCAATGAGGCACCCGAAAATAAGAGCTCTTCCGATGTATTGGGTAATACCCACCGGCACGGAAGCACCAGTTGGCAGAATTAATGGAAATACCCGGCTATAAAATTATCGATACCCTGGGTGAAGGGGGAATGGCTACAGTTTATCTGGCTATTCAAGAGAGCTTTGAGCGCGAGGTGGCGCTCAAGGTCATGTCGCCTAATCTGTCTAAAGACCCGACCTTTGGCGAGCGCTTTCTGCGCGAAGCACGTATCGTCTCACGCCTGGTGCATCCGAATATTGTGACCGTTTACGACGTGGGTGTGCACGAGGGGCACCACTACCTGTCTATGGAGTATGTGCCCGGCGAAGACCTCAAGCAGCGCCGTTACGAGCTGGATTTGGTGCAGTCGCTGCAAGTGGTTAAAGATGTGGCCCGCGCACTGGATTATGCCGGCCGCAAAGGCTATGTGCACCGGGATGTTAAACCCGAAAACATTATGCTGCACGCGGAGGAGTCGCGCGCGGTGCTGATGGATTTCGGCATTGCCCGCGCCACCGATGTGGCCTCGGGTATGACCCAGACCGGTACTACCATGGGTACCCCCCACTATATGAGCCCCGAGCAAGCCAAGGGCGCCAAGGTTGATCCACGCTGCGATATTTACAGCTTAGGTGTGGTGCTGTTCGAGCTGGTGGCGGGGTATGTGCCCTTCGATGCTGATTCCGCCGTGGCTGTGGGTATTATGCATGTGTCCGATGAGGTGCCGCGCCTGGCCCCGCATCTGCACATTTTTCAACCAATTATTGACAAGGCGCTGGCGAAAAAGCCGGATGAACGCTATCAACAGGCTAGCCAACTGATTGCCGATTTAAATGCACTGGCCGCTGGCGATGTGGCCGAGGTAATGCGTCAAATAGAGTCAATGCCAGCGGTGGAGCCTGTTGATACCAGTGCCGACACCGTGGTGTCGGCTCCAGTACCCACCCAAACCGATAGCGAGGTGGTAGACAAGAAACCGCGAGCGCAGGCGGCCGATGCATTTCATATCAGCTCCGGCGACCGCATTGGCGCGCAGAAGTCGAGTATTGGTGCCACCGAGCCGCCCCGTCGCCAAGGCAAACTGCTGGGGGGCATTCTGGTATTGGCACTGCTGGGCGCAGGCGGCTGGTATGGTAACGCCTGGCTGACCGAGAAGGACTCCGCTGAAACCAGCCTGATGGCCTCTGATATAGCGGCGCTAGCGCCAGATGAACTCGCCGACGAACCGGCCCCTGCTGATGAGGCCATAAATGACCCTGCTAACCTTGCTGATGTTCTGGACAGTACCGATGACGATTTAGCCATTGAGCCGGGTGAGGCTGAAAGTCTGGACCTGGGGCTCGAGTTGGAGCCATTGGTGAAAGCCCAGGCTCTGACCGCTGGTTTGAACGACGATATTACTCTAACCGTCCCCTTGGCGATATTGTATCGGCAGTTGCAACAAGGAGATTTGGGTGAGCAGCAAGCGGGTTCACTGGGGCTGGACGAGTTGGCGGATAATCTTGACACCAAATTTGAACAAGCCCTGGCCGCCGACGACATTGCCCGTGCCCGGCTGATTGCCGAGGCAGCCCGCAGAGCGAATCTGGGGCAAAATTTCACCGAGCGATTACAAGCCTTTGCCGGCACCGAGTCACTCACGGCGTTGTTGAATGAGGCCGACGAATATTTGCAAGCCAACCAGCTGACCTCGCCTGCGGACGCCAATGCTCTGGAGCGGTATCGCCAAGTGTTGGAAGCTGACCCTGACAATGCTCGCGCTCAAGCGGGCATTGACAACATTGTTAAGCGCTATATCGGCCTGGCTGAAAGCGAGCAAGAAAAGGGTGATTTGCAACGCGCTTCTACGCATATTAGCCGCGGACTGGCCATTGATGACAGCAACGATATTCTGTTGCAATTACAAACCGCCGTGGGCGAGGCCCAGCGCCAGCAGGCGGCTCAAGAGCAACAGGCCCTCGCAGCACAGCAGGCGCTGGCCGATGAGGCCGCTGCACACATGGGGGCGGGGCGCTTGATTTCGCCGCGCGAGGGCAATGCCTATGAATCCTATCAGGCGCTGATAGCGCTCAGGGCCAATAGCACCCAGGCACAAGAGGGGCTGGCACGTATTGAACGGGCGCTGATTGCCGATATTGAACAGCTGATCAATACCGATCAGTTGCAAGAGGCGACTTTATTGCTGGCCAGCGCGCGCGATCGCTACCCGCAAAGTCAGGCGCTGTTCTCCCTGCGTTTGAGCCTGG
>DATBNH010000069.1:0-1544 GCA_036554405.1 Cellvibrionaceae bacterium
GTCTTGGAAGAATTCTTCGGAAGTAGTGACTGGATTATGGGCGCCCAATTGCTTAAGTAAGTGCCATTCAGACCAGGCAACGCTTATTTCCATTTAATATTGCAGCCCAGGCTGGGCTTTTGCTCGGTGCTAAGAGGCTCACCATCGCTCAATGCTTTGGCCGCTGTCAGTAAGTCTACCCCTGTTACCGGCACATCATTACCGGGGCGACTGTCGTCAAGTTGACCGCGATAGGCCAGCTTATTGTCACCATCAAACAAATAAAAGTCCGGGGTACAGGCGGCATCGAATGTGCGCGCCACATCTTGAGATTCGTCGTAAAGATAGGGAAAGGTCAACCCGTACTGGGCGGCGAAGTCGAGCATTTTTTCCGGTGCATCGGCTGGGTATGCCTCTACATCGTTGGCGCTGATGGCAACCGCGCTAATGCCCAGCGCATTGAGCTGGTGGTTCAGCGGCTTTAAAAATTCGGCAATGTGTATAACAAACGGACAATGGTTACAAATAAACATAACCAAAGTGCCTTTGCTGCCCGTGCAATCGGCAAGAGAGTGCATTTTACCGGTGCCATCGGGGAGGGTGACAGCAGGTAAGCTTGTGCCAAGGGGCAGCATGTTAGACGGGGTGCGGGCCATAAAAACTCCTGAGCTTGAACAGTAAAGGCCCATTAAAACGCGTGTTCAAACAGAATTCAACAGCGTCACGTCCCTGTGAGACTACAATTGTTATAAATCGTCGCTCAGCTGCTCTTGAATGTATTCAAGGCTGTCGTGGCGTACATCTTCGCCCTTCACTAGGTAAACCACATACTGGGCAATATTGCGAGCGTGATCGCCAATGCGCTCCAGCGCACGCAACGACCACATAATGTTCAGTACCCGGGTAATACTGCGCGGGTCTTCAATCATAAAGGTGATCATTTCGCGCATGGCGGTGGCGTATTCCATATCCACGGTTTTATCGGTTTTCACCACACTCAGGGCCACATCCAAATCCAGACGTGCAAAGGCATCCAGGGCATTGTGTAACATAGTGGATACATGACCACCAATATGGCGCACCTCTACATAACCCCGGGGCGATACACCCTCGCGGTTAAGAGCAATGGCTTGACGGGCAATTTTGCTGGCCTCGTCGCCTACGCGCTCCAGATCGGTAATGGCCTTGGTAACCGCAATCACCAAACGTAAATCACTGGCCGCAGGCTGGCGACGGGCAAGAATACGGATACACTCTTCATCAATGGACATTTCCATTTTATTGACAGTGTTATCGCTGCGCACCACCTGCTCGGCCTTTTCCAGATCGGCATCAATCAGTGCGGCAATCGCATCGTTTACCTGACGCTCGGCCATGCCACCCATTTCTGACAGGTGGGTTTTAATATCATCCAGCTCGATATTGTATTGCTGGGAAATATGATGAGTGTGACTGGTTATGTCCATTGCCATGGGTCAATTCTCCTAGCCGTAACGGCCGGTAATATAATCTTCGGTTTGTTTCTTGGTGGGGTTGGTAAATACCGTATCGGTATCGCCATACTC
>DATBNH010000071.1:0-10775 GCA_036554405.1 Cellvibrionaceae bacterium
AGCATGCCCGCCAACGGAATCAACAACACATAACCCACATCAAAGGCGATATTAGACAAAATACCCGCCAGCACTACCGCCCAAGTGAGCAGCAGGCCTTTCACCCCGCTGACCACACGGCGCAGTATATAACTCAGCAAACCGGCATGCTCGGCAACACCCAAGCCTAACATGGTGACTATTACCACCCCCACTGGGGCAAAACCCATAAAATTGCTCACCAGGTGGGTAACGATCCAGCGTAGGCCCTCGCGGCTTAACAGGCTTTTGGCGCTGTACACCTCGCCGCTGGGTAATTTCGTCTGCCAACCCAGCCAAGCCACCAGCGCCGACACCAGCAGCACCGCCAACAGCAACCACAAAAACAATATAGCCGGTGCCGGCAGGCGATTGCCTGTCCGCTCAAGACGCATTAACCAATTGCTGGCAATACTTGATCGTTGCATGTCTGAGTCCTGTTAATGACTGCGCCCATATTACCGTGCCACCGTTGATGCGCCAACCAACAACAGCGGCAAGGCCCCTTGATTTATCCTTAATCGCCTCCACATCTGTTGCTTGATATCACCCTTTCATACAACCTGTGGAGATTTTTATGGCTACCGTTACCTTAAAAGGCAACCCGATTCACACCAACGGCGATCTACCCGCCATTGGCAGCAGCGCCCCGGCATTCACTCTGGTGCGTTCCGACCTCTCGGAAGTAAGCCTCAGCGAATTCAAGGGCAAAAAAGTGGTGCTGAATATTTTTCCCAGTATCGATACGCCCACGTGCGCCACTTCAGTGCGCACCTTTAACGAAAAAGCCGCTAATCTGGACAATACTGTTGTGGTCTGCGCGTCGCTGGACCTGCCCTTTGCACAGGCGCGTTTTTGCGGTGCCGAAGGCCTGAATAATGTGGTAGCGGGCTCGGCTTATCGCTCCGATTTTGCCGATACTTATGGCGTAAAGCTTACCGATGGCCCACTGGCTGGCGTTACCGCACGCGCAGTCGTCGTGATCGATGAGAACGGCAAAGTAACCCATACTGAGCTGGTCAGCGAAATTGCCGACGAACCCGATTACGATGCCGCCCTGGCCGCCCTAAAGTAAACAGGTACATTCGGGGCTGCCGCACGTGGCAGCCCCACAGACCAACCCCGCGTTAAATTTGCCCATTATTTATCCACGGCTGGTATTATGGCCGTCTTTTCTTCAGTACTTTTTTGACTATGAAACTTTTTGTCGAACAACTCACCAATGTAGACTTCAGCTACCTGCACCCAGAGCGCGGTCTGCTGGGAGAAACCTGGCTGGCCAATATTACCCTCGAAGGCGCACTGGATGAGCAGGGAATGGTGTGCGACTTCGGCATTGTTAAAAAAGTGGTGCGCAACTGGCTCGACAGCGAACTGGATCACCGCCTGGCAATTCCGGTTAAGGCACCGAACCTCACCTTGCGTGATGACGGCGACAATCTCGATATTCGCTGGACATTGACCTCGGGCGAGCAGATTCACTGCATTAGCCCGCGTTCGGCCATCGCCCTGATTGATGCCGAATCCCTTACCGAACAGAGTGTTACCCACTGGTGCGAAACAAAGCTCAAACACGCTTTTGCGCAAGTGGACTCGCTGCAACTGGGGTTTGCCACCGAAACTATCGACGGAGCTTTTTATCACTACTCTCATGGCCTGAAGAAACACGACGGCAACTGTCAGCGTATCGCCCACGGCCATCGCTCACGGATTGAAATCACTTCCGACAATAACCGCTCGCCACTGCTGGAAGCCCTGTGGGCGGAGCGCTGGTGTGATATTTATATTGGCACCCGTGAAGATCTGACCGGCACAGCCAGTATCGATGGCATGGAGTATTACACCTTTACCTATAGCGCCGACCAGGGTGATTTTGCCCTCACCCTGCCCGCTCGCTACTGTTATTTGATTGACACTGATAGCACTGTGGAAAATCTGGCGGCACACATTCTCGCCGTCACCGCCAGCGAATACCCGGATCAAAAGCTGCGTATTCGCGCTTTTGAAGGGGCAGGCAAAGGGGCCGAAGTCAGTAACAATTAATGTTATTCTTCGGTTTTTTCATCCCAACCCAACTTTTTTGACTGTCGTCGCCAGTGACGGCGGGCGAGCTCTTGCATATCGCGGGTTTTGTCTTTTTCATCGACAATTTCCAGACCCAGCAGTGTTTCCAGTACATCTTCCAGAGTAATAATACCCACTACCGAACCATACTCAGTCACCACCAAAATCATGTGGGTTTTCTCTCGTAAAAACTCCTCCAGCGCCTGAGTCAGGGTCATGCTATCCAGCAGGGCCGGGATTTTTCGGCGTAACTCACGCAAGCTGCGCTCACCCTCCCCGCGCACCTGGGCTTGTAAAATATCGTTGAGCAAAACAATGCCATCAATTTTATCGGGGTCTTCGTTATAAATAGGGATTCGCGAAAAAGGCACCTGCGGATGCGACTCGCAAAAGGCGCTCACCGTTACATCATCGGCGCTGGAAAACAAGACCACTCTCGGAGTCATGGCGACTTTAACCGGCGTTTGCCGCAACACCATCAGGTTTTTTAAAATGGATGATTCGCGTTCATCCAAATGTCCTTCTTCGGAACTGAGGTCGGCCATTGCGCTAAATTCACTGCGATCAAAACCACTATAGTGAGGACCGGTGCGGGTTATACACCGGGTAATCAATTCCGACGCTTTAATCAGTGGGTACAGGCCCACAATCAGATAGCGCAATAAATAGGCGGTGACCGGCGCCAGCGCACGCCAATAGTGTGCACCCAGGGTCTTGGGAATAATTTCTGAGAAAATCAGAATCAGCAGTGTCAGTACAGCGGAAAAAATACCGATATAGGCACTGCCAAATACCACAGTCGCCTGGGCACCCGCACCGGTAGCACCCACCGTATGGGCGATGGTGTTAAGGGTGAGAATAGCGGCCAGAGGTTTGTCGATGTGGGTTTTTAATTGTTGAAGCAGTACCCCCGAGCGCTTGCCCTCTTGCTCCAACACCATTGCGTAACCTCTGGTTACACTCAACAATACCGCCTCGGCAATGGAACATAGAAAGGAGACTCCCAGCGCCAGCAGTACATAAGTGATAAGAAGTGTCATGATCCCGCCTGAATTGTGATGTCTATACGTAGAATGTTAAAGCTCGTCTTAGGTCGGCATGGGTGCGGTCTCGTAAATTAGGGTTCTGCGCCTACTTGCAGCTACGCTGGAGCTGTGTATGCTGAGACACATTGACAACAACAGGCCGTATTCATGTTCGCAATCAGACTCTTGAAAACTTCCACTCTGGCCGCCGGGGTGATTTTAATGGCAAGCTTTCCCAGTTTGGCACAGGACGCCATTCAGGTCGAGGGGGTACAGATTACCCCGCAACCGTTAATCGAGCGGGTGCCGCTTACCGGCTCGGTAAGCGCCGATAAGATCGCCCGCATTTCCACCCAGGTCCAGGGGCTGGTACGGCAACTGCACGTAGACGCAGGCGATACTGTGGAGGCGGGCGACATGCTGCTGAGTCTTGACACAGACCTGGCTAGCATCGCCCACGACCGCGCTCAGGCAGAAGCCAATCGCGCCCGCGAACAGTGGCGTGAAAGCCAGCGCCGCCAGCGCGAAGCCCAAACCCTGGCCGAGGGCAGTATTGCCACCACCGAGATCCAGAGCCGCGAGTCGCAAGCGCGAATTGATGAAGCACTATTTGAGGCCGCCGATGCCGAGCGCCAGAGCCTCGCCGCCCAACTGGAGCGCCACCAGGTGCGGGCACCCTTCACCGGCACGGTGAGCAGCAAGCTCACCGAGGTGGGCGAGTGGGTTGGCCCTGGCGATGCTTTGCTGGAACTGGTGGCCAGCGAACCGCTGCGTCTGGATTTTCAAGTGCCACAACGCCACTACCCGGCTATTAACCACAAAACCCGGATTCGCCTGACTTTCGATGCCTATCCCGAGCAGAGCTTTATGGGCCAGATGTATCGCAAGGTACCATTGAGCCGCGCCGGTGCACGCACCTTTTTACTGCGCGCCACCCTGGCCGAGGACAATGCCCCGGCCGTAATTCCCGGCATGTCCACCTCGGGTACACTGCTGATCGACACCGGGCGCGAGGGCTTGTCGGTACCACGCGATGCGCTGATTCGCTATCCCGATGGACGCATCTCGGTGTGGGTGGCCAAGAGTGATAACTTTGACGGCGAAACCACCGTGAGCGAACAACTGGTCACCACCGGTCTTACCGTCAATGGCAAGGTGGAAATCAGCGAAGGATTGACTCCGGGGGCAGTGGTGATTACCCGTGGCAACGAGGCACTGCAGCAAGGCCAAACGGTACGCCTGACGCGCGACAGTGCCAACAGCACCAAGCATGCCAACAGCGGAGACTAGAAAATGTTCGAGTCCATAGTACGCCACGGTATTCTGGTAACCGTCACCGTCTTGATTATCACCATCCTCGGCATTGTCGCGGCCCTGCGCATCCCGGTGCAGATGATCCCCGACCTGGAAGTGCGCACTATTTCCATTCGCACCAGTTGGCCCGGCGCTACTCCGCAAGATATTGAAAAAGAAATTTTGATAGAACAGGAAGAATACCTGCGCAATATTCCCTACCTGGAAGAAATGAACAGCTCGGCGGATTTTGGTTCGGCACGCATCGAACTGGAGTTCCCTTTTGGCATTGATATTACCGAGACATTAATTCGTGTTAATAATGCCCTGACCCAAGTGCCCTCCTACCCGGAAAATGTGGATGAGCCGCGTGTCTATGCCACCTCTTTTTCGGCCAATGCCTTTATGTACTTTCGCATCTCGCCACTGGAAGGTAACCCGCGCAACCTCGATATGGATATGATGCGCGATTACGTGGAAGACAATGTGCGTCCGCGCATGTCGAGTGTGGCCGGTGTATCTCAGGTTGATGTGGGGGGCGGCGCCGAAAAACAGATTCAGATTTTACTCTTCCCCGAGCGTTTGGCGGAACGGGGATTGACCCTGAACAATGTGCGCAACACTATTCGCTCACGCAACCGCGATTTATCAGGCGGCGAAGTGGAAAGTGGCAAGCGCCGCTATTTGTTAAGGACCCTGGGCCGTTTTGATGATCTGGAAGATTTACGCGAACTGATACTCGCACGCGACAGCGACGGAATTGTTCGATTGTCTGATGTGGCCGATGTCAACTTTGATCATTTCAAAATTCGCAATTTGTCCTACGTGGATGGCAAGCCGGTATTAAGTCTCTCGGTACGGCGCGAGAGCGGCTCCAATGTTATCGATATTAAAGATGGCATGATGGCCGAGGTGGCCCGTATTAACGAGGATTTGCTAAACCCGGAGGGCATGGAGCTGGCACTGACCGCCGACGATGTGGTGTATGTAGAGGCCTCCATATTTAATGTGTGGAAAAATCTGATTTTGGGTGCACTTTTAGCCACAGGCATTATGTATTTGTTCTTGCGTTCTTTTCGGGCCACCGCCCTGGGTGTGGTGGGCATTCCTATTTGCACCATCGCAGCATTTATCGGCTTATTAATAGCCGGGCGCACTATTAACGTGATCTCTCTTGCCGGTGTCGCCTTTGCCATTGGCATGACCCTGGATAACAGTATTGTAGTGCTCGAAAGCATCGAACTGGAGCGCCGCCGGGGACTGAATAAAATCAAGGCAGCCGTGGCTGGCGTGCAAAAAGTCTGGCCGGCGGTACTGGCCTCCACCCTTACCACTATTATGGTATTTTTACCGGTGGTATTTATTGCCGAAGAAGCTGGCCAATTGTACTCGGATATTGCCATTGCCATTGCCGCTTCTATTATGGTGTCTATGCTGGTGGCCATTACCGTTATACCCACCGCCAGCGCCCGCATGTCTTTTAAAGACAATAGCCAGAAGCCTGAACATCCCTTGCAAAAACGCATCACCAATCGTATCGATTGGCTACTGCAAACTACCGCGCGTCGTATAGGCTGTATTGCCATTACCGTCATTGTCAGTTTAGCCATTGTGCTGCTGCTAACACCACCGGCGGAGTATTTACCCGAAGGGGAAGAGCCGAAAACCTTTGCCTCACTGAATGCACCACCGGGTTACAACTTGCAAACCATGGCGGAAATCGGCGAGGAATTACAGGCGTATTTTTTACCCTTTGTCGATGACGACCCCGAGCAATTTGCCAATGGTGAAACCGACGTGCCGGCGATGAAGTACGTCAATATGGGCATCTCGCCTCAAAGTTTGCGTATTATTACCGAGTCTAAAGATCCCAAGCAGATTGAAGCGCTGATGGATGCGCTGGTGGCCAAGTATGAAACCTATCCAGGCATGCGCGCCTTTGCCTCGCGCGGCTCAATAATCAGCAGTAACAACGGCGGCACCCGCAGTGTCAACCTGGATATTTCCGGCCCTGATTTGGGCGAGCTCTTTACAGTAGCCCGCGCAGCTTACGAGCGCGCCGAAACGGTGTTCGACAATCCCCGCATCCAAACCAGCCCCTCCAGCTTGTCGCTGGCGCAACCGATGTTACAAATCAGACCCCGCTGGGAGCGCACCGCCGAACTGGGGCTGACCACTGAGGATGTAGGCTTTACCGTGGCGGCACTTACCGATGGCGCCTTCGTCAATGAATTTTTTATGGCCGATGACAAGGTGGATATTTATATCTACAGCCGCCAAGGGCCGGGCGCCAGTGTCGATAGCCTGCAGGATATTACTGTTCATGTACCGGGCTACGGCTCGCTGCCCCTATCGGAGCTGGCCAGTATCGAAGAGACTGTAGATACCAGCAGTATTCGCCGTGTGGATGGCCGCCGCACAGTAACGTTGAACATTATTCCACCGCGCTCGGTGCCGCTGGAAACCGGTGTTGAAATTGTGCGTACAGAATTAGTGCGACACTTGCAACAAAGTGGACAGGTACCGGTAGGGGTTAACTTATCTATCTCTGGCGCCGCCGACCAACTGGATGCTACCCGCAATGCCCTTAGCAGTAATTACCTGGTGGCACTGGCCATTATTTATCTGCTGATGGTGGCTATTTTTAGCCACTGGGGCTATCCGCTGTTAATTATGGTAACCATTCCGCTGGGTATTGCTGGTGGCATTGCTGGCCTTGCTCTACTCAACCTCGCCGGGGCTATCGCACGCACTTTAGGTTTTGCCGGTTTCAGCCAACCCTTCGATATGATTTCCATGCTCGGCTTTTTGATTTTGATGGGCACTGTGGTTAACAACCCGATTTTGATTGTGCACCGCGCCATCGATAACCTGAAAAGCGAAGGGCTAGCACCCGTCGACGCAGTACGCGAAGCGGTCAGCTCGCGCCTGCGTCCTATTGCCATTTCTACCCTCACTACTATTGTCGGCCTGGCGCCACTGGTGTTTTTACCCGGCGCCGGTAGCGAGCTGTATCGGGGGGTAGGCGTTATTGTTATGACCGGTATTATGGGTGCCACCTTGGTTACTCTCACGCTGCTGCCAGTACTCACCACACTGGTATTGGAGTGGATGGAAAAGCGGCAGGCGCAAAAGCCGGCGGCGCTATCATAAGTGGCCGCTGGCGTAACCTTGGACAGCATACAAGCGGTAGACTTGTTATTCCGCTTTGCCGCAATAGGGCAGTTAATTTTGTTGCTGGCGCTGGTGCTGCAACGCCCGCTGACATATCGGCAGTGGACACTGCTAGCGGTAGCCTGCTGCGCCATGGCCTATCTTTTACTCACCGCACCCATAGCCGATGAGCGCTATGGGCTGTGGCGGCCAATCCTGCTTACCCTGACCGATGCATTTGCCTACGCTATCTGGTGGGCGGCCATGGTCTATTTTAATGATAGTTTTTCTCCCCGACGCTGGCCGCTGACCAGCAAACTGTTTTTAGCCGTATTCGCTATCGGCTATCTATACTTTTTTACCCTGCTCGGTGGCCGTGGTGTTCTACACGATGTCAACCATTTGCTGGCGATTGGCGTGTTAGTCCACTTGATTTACTTTATTGTACGGGGGCTGGACGATGACCTGGTTGCGCAAAGGCGCAAACTCCGATTGTGGCTAACGGGATTAATCAGTGTTTTCGCGATGCTATTGGCCGGGGTGGAGTTCGCCCCCGAGGTGCTTCGTCACCATCCTCTCTTTGGCCTGTTTAACGCCACCTTTATATTACTGGCCATTACCTTAGGTAGCCGGTTATTGTTAACTTCTACTCACCATCCCCAGCGTCAACAACAAAAGCCCGCCAGCAACGACGACTTACCACCCCGACTGCGTGCCTTGCGTGAGCAGGTACTCGCTTTTATGGCCGAAGGCGGTTACCGGCAGACCGGCCTTGGCATAAAGACGCTGGCACAATCGCTGCAATACCCGGAACATCAATTGCGACAATTGATTAACCAGCACATGGGCTACAGTAATTTCAGCGCGTTTCTCAATCACTACCGATTGCGCGAAGCTGGCGAAAGACTGAGGGATTACTCCCATGCCCAGACCTCTATTTTAACCCTGGCGCTGGATTTGGGGTATGCCTCCGTTGGCCCCTTCAATCGCGCGTTTAAAGCACAATTCGATCAAACTCCCAGCGAATACCGTCTGCAATTTCAAAACCGGCGATAGTTTTTTACTTTCGGCAAGACGGCAAAGTCTCTATTAGCGATGATTCAGCCTCCTTACACACATTGGAGGCTCAATGAAAAAAGCGCTGTTATCACTGTTACTGGTCACTGTTGTGGCATTTGTCTGGGCCGGATGGCCGGTCTATCAATTTTTTTCCCATCGCGGTGCTGTGCCCATGCTGCCTACAGGGTTTGTGCAAATACCCCTCACCGGGCCCACCCACAGTCAGATAGACAATAAGACATACCAGCGTGCCGGCGAACAAGCCCTTCAGCGCTTGCAGGAGCGACGCCAAAAAATCTTGGCGCCCGGTATCTCCGCTGCTGTCGCGATTAAAGGCGAGCGAGTATGGGCAGGCACCGTCGGTTGGGCCGATATTGCTAAGGAACAACCGGTCACAGCGGACACGCAATTCAGAATTGGCAGCACCTCCAAACCGGTCACCATCACCGCCCTTGCAAAACTGGTGGAGCGTGGCCTGATTGATCTGGACACACCCATCGGCGAGTACCTCTCCCCCCTGCCCAACCCGGCGTGGACCAGCATCACCCCGCGCCAACTGGCTTCGCATAGCGCGGGGCTGGTGGAATACAAACAGACGCAGGATTTGATGGGCCTCTACCATATTATGGCGTTACGAAAGCGCTATGATACTGCCAGGGAAGCGTTGGAAATTTTTGACGACTCCGATCTGCTGTTTACCCCCGGCAGCAACTTTCACTACACCAGTTACAGCACTGTTTTATTGAGCGCGGTGATGGAAGCGGTCACCGATACCCCCCTGCCGGCACTAATGCAGAGCATGGTGTTTGCACCACTGAATTTAGCGCAAACCCTGCCCGAACCGATAAAGCCGCCAAAACATCTGGCGAGCTTTTACTGGCGTGATGGCCGGCAAGCCAAAATTTGGCGCAAGGTGGATTTAAGCCACCGCTTGGCCGGCGGCGGTTATATTTCCACCCCCTCCGACCTGGTGACACTGGGGTCGGCCTGGCTCGACCCGGATGTTATTGCCCCCGAACTACGCGACAGCTTTTGGCAACCCCAAGCACTCCCCTCTGGCGATATCAACTCGCAAAACTACGCCCTCGGCTGGCGCCTGCATAAAGCCGATGACTATATGCCCACCCACGCCAATCACGGAGGCGTCTCGCGTGGCTCGCAAAGCTGGCTGATGGTGATTCCTGACTTCCAGATGGCGGTGGCAGTCAGCATCAATAGCAATACCGACGTGTTCTGGGATTTTGGTGAAACGGCCGTAGAAATCGCCCGACATTTTATGGCGCTAGAGGATAATAAAACACCATAGACGTATGGGCACAAAAAACCGGCCCGCTTTATGGCAGGGCCGGTTTTTTTGTTGTGCACCGCTTTAAGCTTTTGGCCTAGAAGCGATATTCCACACCCACCGAGGCGGTTTGCGGCTTGTTGGGCCGAGCGCCGATGGGTGTACGGGCGATGATCACCTGCTCATCAAAGAGGTTTTCCACCTTCAGGTATACCGAGGCGTCCGCACTCAGATCGTAGCGGGATACCAAATCCACAACAAACAGTGATTCAGTTTTGGCGAAATCACTGGTGGAGCGATTGCAACCCAAAGCCACACAGACTTCATCGGTATACTTAGCTACGGCATAGTTGCGCCAGCCGCTGTTGTTATCCAGCTCTACACGCAGGCTGAACATATTGGCGGGCACATTGGCCAGCTCATCGCCGTCCCGAGCGCCGCTGACGCTGTTGTCGGCGGTGATTTCAGCACTGGTATGGGTGTAACTCAGGTGCACAGGCACCGAAAACTGTCCCCACGCAAAGGTACTGCCTAGCTGAAATTCCACACCGGCAACCACAGCCTCACCGGTGACAAAGGTGCCGGAGTCTGAACCGTTGCTGCAGGGGCTGGCAACCGAGCAGTTTTCAGCCATGGCGGAGAAGTCACTGTAAAAACCCACCAGTTCAGCAAAAAGTTCGTCGCTGCCAAAACGGATGCCGGTCTCGTAGTTAGTGCTGGTTTCCGGTTCCTGCTGCTCGGTGGCGCCGCCACCCAGGGGAGAGAAACCCTTATGTACGCCCGCCAGCAGTTGCCACCGATCGCTGAGATCAAAGGTCATAGCGACGCCCGGAAGCAACTCCTGGGTACTGTTGCCACGGGTACTGCCCAAGTCTTTG
>DATBNH010000076.1:0-3769 GCA_036554405.1 Cellvibrionaceae bacterium
GCCGCTGAGCTAGCGCTTGATAGACGGTCTTTTTTGCGCGGAACCGGTGTTTTACTGGTTTCACTGGGTGTACCTGCCTGTACCCTTAGCAAGACTGAGTCCCCCGTTAATACTGCGGCTGAACAAACACTTTCGCCCCAAAATCTGGACTCTTGGCTGGCCTTGAGTGCCGATGGTCGGGTGACGGTTTTTTTTGGAAAAATGGATATGGGCCAGGGTGTTGATACCGCAATTGCCCAGTTCATAGCTGACGAACTGGATGTGCGCTTTGATCGCATTACTGTGATTATGGGTGATACCGCATTAACCTTGAATCAAGGCGGTGCAAGTAGCGCCACCGGTATTGAAACCGGATCTCGACCTTTGCGTAGTGCCGCAGCCGAGGCGCGTCGAGTGCTATTGGAATTGGCTTCCAAACAGCTAAACGTGCCCGCAGAAAGTCTGCAAATTGAAGACGGTGAAATAAGTATTGCAGGCCAAAACCATAAACAAATAAGTTATTGGAAACTGATCGGCAACCGACGTTTTAATATACAACTTGAGACAAGTGGCAGGGGGAATTCCTTAAATGCTTGGGGTGAAGCCAAGGTAAAGTCTCCCTCGGCTTTTAAAGTCGTCGGCACCTCCGTACCCCGCACCGATATTCCGCCTAAAGTTTTTGCCGAGTACCTGTTTGTAGACAAGATTAACCTGCCGGGCATGTGGCACGGACGAATGATGCGGCCACCGGTAGCCGGTGCTGTGCCCTTGGCTGTGAACGAGGCTTCCATCGCCCATATTCCCGAGGTGCAGTTGGTATGGCGTAAAAATTTATTGGCAGTCGTTGCGGCCGATGAGTGGCATGCGGTAACCGCACTGCGCCAACTCGAGGTAACCTGGTCCCAAGTGACACCGCCATTTCCCGATATGGATAAGCTTTACGAGCATATTCGCAGCACACCGCCACGCCATCAAAGGCAAGTACTCAACGAGAGTGATGTGGATGCGGTGCTGGCCACAGCACACGAGGTTATCTCGGCGGAGTATGAATGGCCGTTTCACTCACACGCTTGCATGGGCCCCGCCTGCGCAGTTGCCGATGTGCGTGCCACCACAGCAACTATTTGGACGGGATCGCAAAAGCCGCACTATACGCGCGATGGCATTGCCAGCTTACTCGGCCTACCCACCGATCAGGTGCGCGCCATTTGGGTGCCCGGACCTGGCTCTTACGGCCGCAATGAAGCTGATGATGCAGCTGCGGATGCCGCTATTTTGTCGCAAGAACTCAAGCGTCCGGTGCGTGTACAATATATGCGAAACGAGGGCCATGGTTGGGACCCAAAAGGGCCTGCGGCAGTGATGAAAATGCGCGCGGGCCTGGATGCTGAAGGTAAAGTTATCGCCTACGATTGGCATGCCAAGGGTTTTTCGGCGCACGATGTTCGCTCCAACGCCTCCAACCCGGGCGATATTTTGACCGGACACCTGCTGGGCTATACACGTGAACAGTTTGATAATTTTGGCACCCCCATGGAGTCCTATGGTTTTGCCAACAAACGCACCGGATGGGACACAATTCCACCGTTGTTGGTGACTGCCTCGCCCTTACGCACTGCACATATCCGTGACCCCCAAGGGCCACAAACGACATTTTCAAGCGAGTGTTTTTGGGATGAAGTTGCCGCACACCTCCAACAGGATCCGATAGCTTTTCGGTTGCGCTACCTACAGGCGTCGCGCGATATCGCAGCGCTGAAGGCTTTGGCCGAACACGCCCCTTGGGATGCTCGACCTTCACCCAACCCGAAAGCTGACCGAGGCGATGTCCTGGTGGGGCGCGGTGTGGCCTATTGTCAGCGGGGCAGGCAGACAATTGTGGCGATGATGTGCGAGGTGGAAGTCAACAAAAAAACCGGTAAAGTCTGGCCTCGTCGCATCCTCGTTACTCACGATTGCGGCCTGGTCGTCAACCCAGAGGGGTTACGCAACACCATTGAAGGCGCAGTGATGCAGGCGGTTAGCCGGACCCTTTGGGAAGAGGTTAAATTCGACAACAACAATGTAACCAGTGTCGATTGGGCCGGATACCCGATTCTCGATATTATAGATACCCCTGAGCAATTCGAGGTAGTGCTCCTTAATGACCCCGAACAACCGCCATTAGGGGCTGGAGAACCGGCACACAAACCGGTCGCCGCTGCAATCGGAAACGCTGTTTACGATGCCACAGGTATACGTTTTCGCCGTCTGCCATTGACCCCTGGGCGAGTATTGGCGGGATTACTTAATAAGTAAGATTGATCAGGCCTTGATTCGTCAAAGCCTTCTGTCCGGCAAGAGCAACGAGGGTTAGCGATTTTAAAAAATTGGTGCATCAATTGCTATTTCATGTTTTAGGGTCAAGGGATAATCGAAGCTGCCGGTTTTTTTGCCAAGCTATTTCGGATTAGGTTTTCTGATTTCCCTCTGCCCCCTGCTTTTCTATGTATATTAAACTAAAATATTTAGCCGGCTGTTGAAAACTATCTCGGCTAGTGCTTTTTGCTTTGTCTCTTTTGCCCCATTTAATTGTGCGTGGCCACTGCAAAAAACTGCAAGCGCAGTTGTCATGGCTAAGCATCCCTGGGTGTCCTCACAGGGATTTGGTGCATGATTTATAATACATAAACGCCGCTTATGAACGCGGCAAGCCGCTCGCAGCTGCGTTGCGTGGTCTCCACTAGGCTGCGGCTCACCTGATTTTGACTTTATTGCCAATGACGGCCTGTATTAGAACAACGCAGGAGCAGTTTTCTGCATTGCCTGTCTCGAAAATATTTCAACAGCTTGTTAGGCCGTATAGACAAGAATGTGATTCATGAAACTGGCTATTCTGCCCATATGAGTCGACGTATCTGTTTGACTCCGGTGGTTCAAATAGAAGCTTACATGCCCTCTGCAATACGACTCAAGGTAAAGCCGAGATTTTTTTAACCAGAAATCGTACTCGGTTCTGCCAAGGTGCAGTTTTTCATTAGCAAAACCACACTTAATTAATCCCGGTTAGTATTAAGGGCTCCTATATAAATTGCTTGCGGTCTCTGGCTTTCAGGAATTTCCTCCAGCAAGGCGCGAGATACAGGTGGGTGGTTGCCTACATAGAAGTAAGAAAGGGTGAGAGCAGGCAGAATACGGGGAGCTTTGTCCCGTTGAAGCGTAGCGGAGTAATTTCCACCGCATAGGGCAATCCTTTGCCCGCATTATAGATCAACAATTGAAACTGTTTTCGTCGGGGTCGTAACGACGCTGTCAGTCGCTAGCAACGGAGGAGAGTGGCCCAAAGTCAGGCGGTGGCACCCGGTGCTTGGTGGCAGCCTCGTATGCAGAAGCGGCCTTGATTACTTCCGGCTCGCTGCCTGGGCCGCCCCAAACCATCAAGCTAATAGGCATTGGCTTGGGTAGCATGGAGCGCTCGCTGCCAGACACTGTCTGGTAGCGCTTCTTGTCGGCGCTAAGCACGTATTGCGGCTCGTAGACGATTTGGTTGTAACCGGCGGGCACTTCGATTTCTGGGCCACCTAATAGCGCCGTAAACGCACCGCAACAGCTTCCGGTTCCTCGCCGCTCAACGGTAGGCTCCGAAGGGCCTCCGATTTTGTAGTGGGGCAGTGTCACTTCCGGATTTACAAACGCATCGATATTATTTTCCAGCATGACTTTTTGCACAATCAGCTGCAACACAATACGCATCTTCAAGTAATTCACGGCATCGGGCATGATGGTGCTGCTACGCATATCCTGCACGTCA
>DATBNH010000351.1:0-12080 GCA_036554405.1 Cellvibrionaceae bacterium
CTTTTTCACACACCGGTGCAGGCGGAAGTAATGCGGGCCAACGCATCAATGCAGCAGGCTACAGCTGGTCTGCCGCAGGGGAAAATATTTCCGCCAGCGGCACAACAGACTCCAACATAAACCTCACCGCACTTATTACGAGTCAGCATGCGAGCCTGTTCAGGTCGGCAGGGCACCGAAGAAATATTCTCAGTAGCAATTATCGCGAGCTGGGTATTGGCCAGAAAAAAGGTGTGCACATTTATCCGCCCAACCCCGGTGAGTATTTAAGCTCGATGATCACCCAAAAATTCGCCCGCTCCGGCAGCAGCTATTTTGTAACCGGCGTTATTTATAACGATGGCAATAGCAATAATTTCTACGATGTGGGCGAAGGCTTAGGCGGTATTACCATCAACGTGGGCGGTAACAGCACCAACACCAATAACTCCGGCGCCTACAGTATTGCCCGCAGCAATGGCACCTATACCGTTACCGTGGCCGGATCCGCCATCCCAGAGCCCGTGAGCGAAGAGATTATTGTCAGCGGCAGTAATATCAAGTTCGACGTTATCGTCTCTGGCGGCAGCGTAAGCATTAACACCTGGTAGTAATTTCTGCACAACATCTGCACTACAAAGGTAGGCCTACTCATCGGAACCTACCTTCTTCACAACCACCACCTCGCCCCCAGAGGGCAGGCGAATGCGGGTAACAGTCACCTTGATATCCCGCGCCAGGGCTTCATCATCGGCCAGCGTTTCTATAGGCGCACTTGGTCGCCGGCGCAAACTTTGTAGCAATCTTCTTATAGCTTTTATAAACAACACGGTACACTCTCCCTGTACTGAGCAGCAAAATGCTCAACATCAGGCGGAGAATTGACGGCGGGAGTAAAGAGAAGGGAAACACTTCAAGACCGCGATCAATTCGCGGCCTGTATTTTTATAGTCATTACACGCAGCGAATAAAACGACGCACCCAACCATACACATGGGTGTATGCGGCACATTTAGGACACATTTGATTAAATTCTGCCATAGTCGTTAATTTCGCTGGTATTGAAACGCGGGTAAAAATCATTTTTTAGCCCAGATCAAAGAATAGCAAGCCTCGCCAGAACTGACAAGCGCTTATGGTTAGGGCACCGCTTTAAATTGACTTTGCAAAGCAATTCATAGCGGTGCCCTTTAACCACGCTTATTTTTACAGAGTAATCATTAACCAGAGCCGATATACTGTCGGCTTTATTTTTAGCGGCAGCCGCGTTATGACCAACACCCGAGCAGACATTACTCTGGATATCGCCATTGTTGGTGGCGGTATTGCCGGATTATGGCTGCTGGACAGATTGCGCACTCAGGGAGTTAGCGCCGCACTTTTTAGCCAAGGCCCGCTCGGCGCCGGACAAACCATTGCCTCTCAGGGCATGATTCACGGCGGTATTAAATACACCTTAAACGGCGCGCTCAATGATGCCTCGCAAACTATTGCCACCATGCCCGAGCGCTGGCGCCGATGCTTAGCCGGTACCGGCGAGGTAGACTTATCCCGTAGCCGTGTGCTGAGTGATAACTTTTATTTATGGTCCACCGGTAGCATAGGCAAACTCGCCGCGTTTTTTGCCAGCCGCGCCGTGCAGGGCAGAATCACTGCGGTGGCCAATGCCAAGCGCCCTGCATTATTACAACACCAGGATTTTCGCGGGGCGGTTTATCGCCTGGCCGAACAGGTTATTGATGTACCCGGCTTGCTGGCCAATCTCGCCGCCAATAATCGCGCTCATATATTTCAGGCAGAGACGCCGGTACTTAGCCACAACAGCAGTGGTGAAATTCAACTGCACAGCAACGGCCAAAGCATTAGCGCCAAGCAATGGGTGCTAACCGCAGGATCTGGCAATGCCGCACTTTTATCCGGGCTGGGTAGCGGATTGCCAGCCATGCAATTGCGCCCACTGAAACAGGTGGTAGTGCGCCATCAACACCCCCATGCTATTTATGGCCACTGCCTGGGGGCAAGCATTACACCCAGAATCAGTTTTTCCAGCCACCCGGCCGCCGACGGCAGTATGGTGTGGTACCTTGGCGGTGCCCTGGCCGAAAAAGGCGCCGAGCTTAGTGATGACCGGCTGATGACCCTCGCCCGGCAAGAGCTGGATTCGGTTTTTCCATGGCTGGATTTCAGCGCAGCCGAATTTTCAACCTTGAGTATTGATCGGGCCGAACCCCGGCAAGCCGATGGCAATCGGCCCGATGACGCCTTTGCTGAAAAAGCGCCAGGGCTGGATTCGGTGATAGTAGCCTGGCCCACCAAACTGGCACTGGCTCCTCTGCTAGCCGATAAAATTCTCGGCTTGCTGCACACATCGGGCAGTCAAAATCCAGACGCGCTAACAAGCCTCGCTCATCATTTCCCCCATCCCCTTGTTGCCAGCTTGCCCTGGGAGACAAACTGATGGGCTGCAAACAAGTGCCCAAGCGCACCCTCGGCCGTACCGGTATAAGCATCAGCGCAGTAGGCCTGGGCACGGTTAAGCTCGGCCGCAACACCGGTATGAAATACCCCGCCGCCTACGACTTACCCAGCGATCAACAAGCGCACTCACTGCTGGCCATGGCCCGAGACACCGGCATTAACCTGATTGATACCGCCCCCGCTTACGGCACGAGCGAGGAGCGTCTGGGGCAACTGCTCAAGGGTCAGCAGCACGATTGGGTGATCTGCTCCAAAGTCGGCGAGGAGTTTGACGGCAACCGAAGCCACTTTGATTTTTCCGCCGCCCATGCCCGGCACAGCCTTACCCGCAGTTTAAAACGGCTGGGACGCGACTGGATAGATATTCTGCTGGTGCACTCCGATGGTAACGACAGCGACATTATCCGTAATACCGATATCATCGATAGCCTCCAGCGCTTTAAACAAGAGGGGTTGATTCGCGCATTTGGACTATCGACCAAAACTGTCGAGGGCGGACTTTTAGCCGCCGAGGTATCCGACTGCGTAATGGTAACGTACAATCGCGCCTACCGGGCTGAGGCACAGGTTTTGGACCGATGCTTGCAACTGGGCTGCGGTGCGCTGCTGAAAAAAGCTCTGGCCAGCGGTCATTTACCCGATAATTGCGGCGACCCCATTGCTGCCAGCATAGATTTTGCGCTGGCACACCCGGGGGTAAGCAGTGCGATAATAGGCACCCTGAACCCGCAACACTTGCAAGAAATTACTGAAAAAGCCTGCCGGGCATTGGAACTGGACTTATGACAATACAAGCCGACTGGTTAGATGAGGTAAAATGGGACGCCGCCGGGCTGGTACCCGCCATTGCCCAGGATTACCAAAGTGGTCGCATTTTAATGATGGCATGGATGAACCGCGAATCGCTGGCCCTGACCGCTCGCGAAAACGTTGCCGTGTACTATTCGCGCTCGCGCGCCAGACTCTGGCGCAAGGGCGAGAGTTCGGGCCATCTACAAAAAGTGCACGAACTCAGGCTCGACTGCGATGCCGATGTGATTGTACTAAAAGTCGAACAGTTGGGGGGCATCGCCTGCCACACCGGACGCGAAAGCTGTTTTTACCGGGTATTTAAAGACGGCGAATGGCGCACCGTGGATGCGGTGCTAAAAGACCCGGCTGACATTTACAATAACTGACGTTTTATTTGCACAAGGCAAGCACCATGAATGACATACTCGCCGAGTTGACCCGCATCCTCGCCGAACGCAAAGCCAGCGCCGACCCGGACAGCTCCTATGTGGCCAGTTTGCACCACAAAGGGCTCAATAAGATTCTGGAAAAAGTGGGCGAGGAGTGCACCGAGACACTGCTGGCGGCCAAAGATGCCGAAGCCAGCGGTGATAACAGCGGGCTGATATACGAAACCGCCGATTTATGGTTTCACACACTGGTGATGTTAAGTCACCAAGGCGAAGATGCCGGCGCCGTGCTTAACGAATTAGCGCGGCGCTTTAATGTATCCGGGCACGAGGAAAAGGCCTCGCGCTCATCGTAATAATATGCCACTAACGGCAATTTTTTAGAGGGTAAAGACAATGGGTTTTGGTGGAATCAGTATCTGGCAATTGCTTATTATTCTGGCCATCGTGGTAATGCTGTTCGGCACCAAGCGCTTGCGCGGTATCGGCAGTGACCTGGGTGAGGCCATCAAAGGCTTTAAAAAATCTGTCAGCGATGATGATAAAGACGGTGAAAAACATACCGACCCGGCCAAGGTAGAGCAAAAAACCGACGGTACAGCGGATTCTAGTATGCAAAGCAAGCAACACGCCGAAAACAAGCAAGACTAACGGCTCGATAACCTATGGGCTTTTTTGAGCTGTTGTTAATTGCCATAGTCGGCCTTTTGGTGGTCGGCCCCGAGCGCCTGCCCGATACTATTCGTACGGTAGCCCTGTGGGTGGGACGCATCAAACGCAGCCTGCGCGAAACCCGTAGCGAAATCGAAAAGCAATTAGGCGCCGATGATATTCGCCGTCAATTGCACAATGAAGAGATTATGCGTTCGCTGGAATCTACCCGGCAGAGTATCGAGAACTCGGTTAAAGACAATGTGAATCAGATAGCCGATCCTGAACGCGCCAGTCGCCTTGGCAGCGAGCGCTACCAGAGCAATCCCGACGAACTGCCCGATCACGCCCACGGCGAACCTCCGGTCTCTGCTGAAAACCCTAAACATGACTGAGCATTCATCTGACCAAGAACTGCCGCTGGTGCAACACCTGATAGAACTGCGCAACCGCCTGTTGCGTAGCCTAGTGGTCATTGCCGTACTCTTTGCCTGCCTGTTTCCGTTCAGCAATGAAATTTACACGCTGGTGTCGGCTCCTTTGCAGGCTTTTTTACCCGAGGGCAACACCATGATTGCCACCGAGGTGGCCTCGCCTTTCTTAACGCCGTTTAAGCTCACCTTGTTTGTCGCCGTGGCGCTATCGGCACCGTTTTTGTTGTATCAACTCTGGGCTTTTATCGCCCCCGGCCTCTACCGCCACGAAAAACAGCTGGCCCTGCCTATTCTCGGGTCCAGTATTGTGTTGTTTTACGCAGGTATGGCCTTTGCTTACTTTGTAGTGTTCCCGCTGGTGTTCGGTTTTTTTACCAGTATCGGGCCCGAAAATGTCGCCATAATGACCGACATCAGTAAGTATCTGGACTTTGTACTCAAGCTGTTTTTCGCCTTCGGTATCGCCTTTGAAATTCCCATTGTGGCCATATTATTGATTCTGGCTGGCACCGTAACGGCCGATGATCTCGCCAAAAAACGCCCCTACGTAATCGTCGGCTGTTTTATTATTGGCATGCTGCTAACGCCGCCAGATGTTATCTCGCAAGTGTTGCTGGCGGTGCCCATGTGGCTGTTGTTTGAAATGGGCATACTGGTAGGGCGCTTGTTGAAAAAGCGCCAGGTTGACCCTGAATCAAACGCAGAATAACATCAGGCGCAAATGTCACCGGACACACGACCAGATGAACATTTACAGAGCTTACTGTTCGGATCACTAAACCCGCTCGGCAAATAACTGCTCCAAAATGGGCTTATGGGCCTCAAACCGCTTCCACACCCGTTCGTGAAAGTAAAACGCGACTGTGTTCACAGCGGGCTCTACCAGGGCCACGGCGCTGCCGATGAGGACATCGCCGGTAATGGCATAGGTCACCGTAAAAGCCACGCTGAAATGTAAAACGGCAAAAGTCATTGTCTTGGCCATGATTGCCTCCATCGGCTGGGTCACGCTTTTATTAATAATAATCATTCCTATTGATAAACTCTAGACAATCATTGATATAAACCTTATTGATTTTAACTATGAAAAGGGCTGCCTTCGGCCAATTTCTGGCATTTATGCTCACAATGTTCTATTGATTTAAAGAGCGTATCTGCAGGAGGAGCCCCCATGCCCTTGATACCCCCACCGCCTTTCGAACAAACCCTGGCCGATTATTTCCGCGAGCAACTGCTGCACTCGGCAGAACAACTGCACCGTCCGCCCCAGGAAGACACGCTTTGGTATATGGGCAATATGCTGGCCCGCTTTGGCGACAGCGAGCAGCTTTTCAGCTACGACGCCGGCAAGATGGGCATTCGCCCTCTGGCACTGCTCTACCACGATGCTCGCGAAACGGTTAATCCGCGACAGCGCTGTTTACTGTTACGGCAACTGGGAGATTTGGCGCTGTTTCTAGGGGCTTTGTTTCCCGAAAACTTTGCCCGGCGGGGAATTCGCAAAGATTATTTTGTCGGCATGGGCGGCGGCGCTTACGATTACCTGGCGGAAAACGCGCCGCAAAACCGGCATATATTTTCCGAACTGGCCGCTACATTTGTGCAACTGCTAGAGCTGATTGCCCGAGCCTGTTCCCGCCAACAACTATTTGACGCCACCGACATTCTCAACCTTTACCAGCGCTGGAGCCAAAACCGCGACCACCGCTTGGCCCAGCAACTGCAAGCACACGGCATCATTGTACCCAGCGCGCACAGCTCACATTGACTTTATCAGCTTTCAGACGCCCAGGGAGTTACTTGCGAAAAAGGTAACCATCAAAGTTTGCGTGTATGAATAGGGGGTGCTATACACTAAAGACGAGGTAGCAAGCTTCCGCCATAAAAACCATGGAGGCATTGACTTCATACGCGCTCACACAACGCATCTTAATAGCGCGGCAATTAACCACAGGAACAGCCGTGTTAAAGCTCAACATATCTCATAAGTTATTACTGATTGTTATCATCGCGCTGGCGGCATTCGTTATCAGCCAAGGCTACTCTGTGCTGGTTGAGCGCGACAATGCCCATCGCCTCGCCGACGTTAAAGACCGCCTCTACCCCACTTTGGAGCTCACCACTGTCAATCTCGGCACTTTGCTATTGATGGAGCAGAATATCAATGCAGCCGTCACCACCGCAGACCCGGATTTATTAGAACAGGCAAAGAGCCAATATGAACTGATTCAAAGCAACCTGGATAAGCTCACCGACCTCAGCGAGACTCTGGCCCATGACAGTGAGCATATAAGTGGCATTTTGCAGACCTGGCACCAAACAGCTACCCGTATTGCCGGAGATTTTATTAATGGGAATGTCGACTTTACCCAGATAGCCGATGACGCCAGAAAAAACGCTGAGCGGCTGGAATCGCTGCAGATGGCACTCGAAACCATGAAACGCCAAACCGAAACCACCTTTACCGACTCCATTACCACTATTTTGCAAAGTTCTGCCAATGCAACCCGAATTGCACTGCTGATCGCCCTTACTGCCATAGTGGTGCTGATTCTACTCAGCACTTTAATTGGACGCTCCATTACTCGCAGTATTTTTCAGGTATCCCAGTCACTGCATGATATGTCATCCGGCCAGGGCGATTTAACCCAACGAATTGATTACCCAGGTCATGATGAGATACGCACACTGGTCAATAACTTCAATGCGTTTATTGAAAAATTGCATAACTCTTTTGCGGATGTTGCCAAAGACGTATCGGCGCTTAATCAGGTGGCCAGTTCCCTGAGTGCCACGAGTAACGGTAATCTAGGTAATGTGCGGGCACAAGCAAATGCCATTACAGCCACTCAAAGCGCCATAGACGAGCTTATGGACAGCGTTCAAGAGGTGGCAGAGTTTGCTGGCAGCGCTTCCGCAGAAGCATCCGAAATCAATGTTACCGCCGCCCACAGCCAAGAGACTCTGATTGCGAACGTCAGCACCATTACCGAGCTTGCCAGTGATGTAACCCGCAGTTCTGATGTGGTCAATCGCTTTGATGGTTTCAGCTCTGATGTGGGAAAGCTACTTAGTACCATCCAGAATGTAGCTGACCAAACTAACCTGCTTGCCTTAAATGCCGCCATTGAGGCCGCTCGCGCCGGCGAACACGGCCGAGGCTTTGCGGTAGTTGCCGATGAAGTGCGTGAACTGGCAGTGCGAACAAGGCAAGCCACCGAAGAGATTCAACAAGTCATCGACGAGTTGCATCAGGTATCTCGCAATGCAGTTGAGTCCATGAAAACCAGTGTTGATAGAGCCCAAAGTGGCGTAGAAGCTACTCGTCAATCTGAGCAAGCGCTGCATACGATCCTTACCGCCATCAAAGAAATAAGTAGCTTTAATGACCAGATTGCCGCCGCCACAAAACAGCAAAGTAAAACATTTGAGCAAGTGATTAACCACGTAACTAATATTCACCAAAATACTGAGTCAGTCACAGAAGGTACCAATAGCATCAATGACATCAGCCGAGATATTGATAATGTGAGCAGCAGGCTGGGTCAAATTGCATCGCAATTTAAAGTTTGAAACCAGAAATCATCAAGGGAGAGAACCTAGCCATGACACTTAATATAAAAAGCAATGCACTGGCAATAGCGGGCAGTTTAACCCTGTTGATTGCGCCTTTAACATTAACGGCCGAGGAAGAAGAAAAACGAATCAGCTATCTGGAGCAACAATTACAGCAACTACAACGGCTGGCCAACCAGCCTGCGCAAGAGCGGTTACGCTTTAACGGATTTTTAAGCGTCGGCTACGGGCTGGCAAGTAACGATGGAGGTTATGCTGATTTTACCGAAGAGGGAACCTTCAAAAATGAAAGCCTATTTGGCCTGCAGGGCAGCTTTACTATAAGCGATAACACCGAAGTAATCATGCAATTGGTGGGACGCGGCAGCGACGGCTGGGAGCCCACGCTGGAGTGGGCTTATATCAGTCACAATTTCACACCTGATTTTAAAGTTCGTGCCGGTAAAATGCGCATGCCCTTGTTTATGTATTCCGACTCGCTTGAGGTAGGTTATGCCCAGCCTTGGCTACGCCCCCCTGAAGAAGTCTACGGGGGCATACCTGTAACCAGTTATATAGGTATTGATGGTATTTATGATTTCCAGCTTAATAATTCAACACTGAGTGCGCAACTTTTTGGCGGAGAATCTGAAGAAGAACTTACTATTAGTGGACAGCCAACCGTGTTAATTATCGATAATCTTTTTGGCACGGTGATAAGCTGGACCGATTTCACTTGGACACTACGCGCAAACTACGCCACCTCAGAAATTTCTACCGGCGGCAGTTTACTCGAAACAGATTTCTACGGCGCCGGCGCCAGTTTTAACAATGGCGTCTGGCAAGTCATTAGCGAGTTTACACGCTTGGAGATTGATGGCCCAACTACTGATGTCGACTCGGCTTATCTTACCCTGGCACGTAATTTTGGCGGTATCACGCCTTACTTTACCTACTCCATAAGATCCTCCCAAGACGATCAGGAGCGCCCGCTGTCACGGGGAGCCGCCTTTGCCGCTATTGCTAATCCAGACAGTCCCTTTTTTGGTAACACTGCAATTTTGAGCGCCTCTGATATACAAAACGTAGAACGAACTGCTTACAGTGTAGGCATCAGGTGGGAAGCAACCACCAGTGTCTCGCTCAAGTTTGACATTACCCATGCCACAGATTTTGGCGATACCGGTGGTGGCTTGGATGGTAACCTTGCACCCGAGGTACTCTACGACGACGTAAATCTCTATTCTATAAAACTAGACGCCGCCTTTTAAGGAGTATTTTGATCATGAAGAAATTGTTTTTTATTCTATTACTCCTGGCGCAACCGGCACTGGCTGATGTAGTGGTTATTACTCATCCCTCAGGCCCGGATAGCATGACGCAAAACCAGGTGCGGGATTTGTATATCGGGCGCAGCAAACAGTTGCCCGATGGACACACCGCCGACCCCATTGATCTGGCCAGCGGCCATGCATTACGAGATGAATTTCACACCACCGTCACCGGCCGCAGTCAGGCACAATTAAATGCCTTTTGGTCTCAACAGGTATTTACCGGCAAAGGCCAGCCGCCACGTACACTGGATACCACTACTGCAGTAAAAACCGCTGTTGCCAGCACCCCAGGGGCTATCGGCTACATTACGGCGGACGAAGTGGACGATTCGGTAAAAGTGGTTCTACAACCCTGAAGCCACTTAACCCAACAAGGGGGATCGGTAAAGATAGCTGTGTAAGCACAGCCAAAGACGGCTGTGCTTACCTTTACAAAATCCCCAAATCCATAGCCTTTAGAACAGCTCGGGTACGGTCTTTCACGTTCAGTTTCGATAATATAGACGACACCTGATTTCTTACCGTTCCCTCGGAGCGGAAAGTCGCATCGGCTATTTCATGATTGGAATAACCCGCTGCCACCAGGTGCAATACCTGTAGCTCCCGTTCACTCAAGGATTCTGACAAAGATTCATAGCTGCTTGCTGTGGTATTAGTGCGGGATTTAATACGCTCGGTTAATGCTGGCTGCACCCAATCTTTTCCGCCAGCCACAACGTCAATGGCATTGATTAATGTGCTGAGACTAACGTCTTTTTTTAAATAACCTTTGGCGCCCAGCTTTATACACTCCAGCACCAGTTCGTGCTCATCAAACGTTGTTAGTACCAGCGTATTAACGGTTACTTTTTCGTGGGCAATGGCTCGTAGAAACTCCAGGCCATTCATAACGGGCATACGAATATCCAGCAATACCACATCCACGCCGATTGTCTTGACTTTATCCAGAGCTTCCTGACCATCCCGGGCTTCTCCGCACACAATAATACTGTCGTCAAGTGAGAGCAGACTCTTAATGCCTTCGCGCACCAATGTCTGATCATCCACTACCAGCACATTAATGGGCATGGCTATTGCTCCTGTTGAGGTATAGTAACCGTAAGAGAAAATCCGTTTTCCGAAGCTGTAATATCCATAGTGCCGCCAACCTTGTCAATTCGTTCGCGCATCCCCGTTAGCCCATTACCGTATTGTATATCACCCGTCACTCGACCATTGTCTCTGTAGTGCAAAGTCAGCTGGTCTGCTTTTTTCGAAATCTGGATATGCGCCTCTGTGGCATTGGCATGTTTACGCGTATTAGTGAGAGACTCCTGTGTACAACGAAACAGTGTTTCGGCAATAGTAGCACTGGTGATTGTCAAATCTTCATCGATCAACAAAGTAACGGGTATGCTTTCATCTGGCCGCAACAGGTTTTCAATAGCATTTTTCAGATCAATTCGACTGTTACTGCGTATATCGCTTACCGTAGAGCGGATATCACTGAGTAGCATTCGAGAAATATCGCGTGCTCGCTGAACGTGATGCCTGGATTCATCGGGCTTGGCATTTATGGCCACTTCCAATTGCAAGCTTAAAGCGGTCAAATGATGGCCCACTTGGTCGTGCAACTCGCGGGATATGTGCAAACGCTCGCCCTGCTTTGCGGCTTCACTTAACAGGTACTGGGTTGCCTGCAATTCCCGCAATAGCTTTTCGGAACGCTCTTTTTCCTTTTGCTCAGAAGCCAATGCCAGGCTAATGACCAAAATGGCTAGATTAAAAAGCATAAAAAGCATAGCCGAAGCCATGGAATAGGGAATTTGATGGACAAAATGATCGTGTAAGCCCGACGCCAAGGTGGGAATGGTGGCCAGTAACAAGCAGATTTTTATGCTGTAAAGCTTGGCCGCTCGGCTCACCATCAAAATTATCAAAATAGCGAGGAAAGCCAAATCGTAGAGCAGAAGCAGAGTAAATGCCGCCAAAAAAGCAATGCCAAACAGCCAGTGGCGATATCGACTGGTCAGTACCAGGCGAGGCAAAAATAACCCCAGCACCAGATAACCAATAATAACAAACAACAAGCTCACTACTATATAGCGAGGCACCCCCAGAGTAGACACCCAGCCGGTGGGTTCCTCAAACGTCAGCACCAGATAGGAGACCAGCAGCCCCGTCATAATAGCAACCATCAACTCCAGCGTTTTAAGCTGTATGGCGGCTTTGTTGTCGGACAGGGGGATTTGCATCGGCGCAGTATAGTAGGTCGATAATAAAGGGGCTATGTGTCAAATGTCATGAGGAGCTCATTGACACCTATCATGACATTTGACACATGTACAACCGCCACTATCTCTTTAGGCTGTCGCTATTATTGAAAAAGGGACATTGACAATGCCACGTTTACTATTGGGTATGGGAGCACTGTTAGTATCACTGTTCTCACAGGCAAGCACATAGGAAATGGAGGCGGGAGCCGGTTT
>DATBNH010000088.1:0-5510 GCA_036554405.1 Cellvibrionaceae bacterium
GAGTATGCAAGCCTTTGTATTTAGGCAACAAAGAGGGGTGAATGTTCAATAACAAGCCGTGATAGTGGGAAACAAACGCTGGGGTGAGTATCCGCATGAATCCGGCAAGCAATACCAGGTCTTACGGATAATACCGATGAGCTTTGCCTCGTCGTGACGGGTGGCAAAATCGTCCAGATAAAACGCCAAAAACACCAGGCAGATAACATCTTCCAGTGCCTGTGCCTCAGGGTCGCGTTTAAGCTGCTTTTTTTGTAACAAGTCCGATACTCTGCAGCAGCTGTGCGGGTCATAGCCCTGGGCGGCCATAATCTCGGCGGCGCGCTGAGCGTGATACTGCCCTAGTGCTGTGCGCCAGCGCTTGTAGCCCGGTTTATCCATGGGGTAATCGCTGCGAGGTATGCACCAGCGTTCAATATGTTGAGCGCGCGCGGCCAGTTGTAAGTGCTCACTGGGTTCGGGTAGAAAGCTGTGCAGCATTTGGCTCATGCGTTCGGCATAGAGCAGTTCTTTCGGGTAGTGCACACCCTCTGCCTGCTCGCGATTAGGGTCCAGGCTGTTAGCTTGATCGAAGGCTTTGAGGGTGCTGGATAAACGGTTCTCGGTGGGCATAAGGGCACTCATTAGACGGTTAAATGGCTTGGATCTGAGCGTTTAGATCAGCTTTACAGGTTCGTTATCTGCAGTTTATAGTATCTCTACCGGCTTAACATTTACTTACGCTTGGTGGCATCTGGAGTATGTCTCAGTGCTTGCGGATATCGCTCAGCCTGGGTGACTGTTTGGAGCTGGTATTTTTTCCATTATGTTGCATCCGGCCAGCGGCCGGCAAGGTAAGGTTTATGTCCAGAAGTAGTGGTGTGGTCAAGTGGTTCAATGAAGCTAAAGGTTTTGGTTTTATTGAAAGTGAAGGCGGGCAGGATGTGTTTGTACACTATTCAGCCATTTCCGGTTCAGGCTTTAAAACTCTGGCTGAAGGTCAGCGTGTCAGTTTCGATGTGAGGCCCGGCCAGAAAGGTCCCCAGGCGGAAAATGTGTCTGCCGAGTAAGTGGCGAGCCGATGATAATTAAAACCGCGCACTGCGCGGTTTTTTTGTAGCTTACTCACTATCCAGTTTAATCAGATACAGCTGTCGCCAGCGTTTGCCGGTTACCCAATAGCCGTCGCGCTGCTCATCGCGAGCAATGCCATTAAGCACCCAATTGGCATCGCTGTGATTTTCCTGTTGGGCAAGTTTACTGAGGTCGACGCTGTAAATGACCTGGCCGCTAGTAGGGTCTATAGCAACAATGCGGTTTTGCATCCAGATATTGGCCCAAATAAGCCCTTGCGCATACTCCAGCTCATTGAGTCTGGTTATTTTGTGGATGTCTTCATGAACTTCCAGTGTAGCGGTCAGGGCAAAAGAGTCCGGGTCGTGAAAAAATAAACGGTGGGAACCGTCACTGCGAATTAATTGCTCGCCATTGTGGGTCAGCCCCCAGCCCTCACCACTGTAATTGATGGTGTTCAGCTGTTGCTGGGAGTGTCGATCATAAATTTTAAGGACACCGCGCTTCCAGCTCAACAGGTAGATTTTGTCGTCGAAGACGGTGAGCCCCTCGGCAAATACGTCTTTGCGCACGGGGATTTTCCAGATGGGGGTATCAGCGGCGCTAAGTGCATAGGCGGTGATATAGGATTTTTCGTACAGGCCGCTGCTCTCTATGATATGTCCGCTATCAATCACTAGCCCCTGGGTAAAAGGGCGATTGGGGTGGGGCAAGGTGTCGATAACCTGATAGCCGCGCTCGCTTACAGGCGTGGCTTCCAGCGGCGGCTGACAGCTCGCCAGCAGCAAAAACAGAGCAGGGAGGAAATACTTGGAGCGAGCGCTAAAGGTCGTCATACTGAAAGTCTGTACGATAAACGCTTACTTTACCCTGTCTACAAGAAAATTAAACCCATTGTTAACCTCGGAGTGCACATGGATCGGTTGAAGTCATTTTTTTTATTGACCTTGTTTGGTGGTTTGGCCGTGGTATTGCCGATCACTATATTCTTTTTCCTGGTGCGCTGGCTGGTAGGGGTAATTGGTAATGTGATTGCGCCCATCAGTAATTGGTTGGCCAGTTGGTTCACCGTCAGCGAATCGCTGGCAGACCTGTTGGTGATTATATTTATATTGAGCACATGCTTCTCTATTGGTTTGCTGATTAAAACCAGCGTAGGCCGCTGGCTGCATATCAAGGTAGATGCGGTGCTGTCGCGCCTGGCCCCAGGTTACAGCACTATTCGTGAGATGGTGACGCAAATTATTGGCGGCGAGGGCAATAATGCCTCGTTACTAAATGGCAAAGTGTGCCGAGCTTATATTATGGGGCGCAATGTACCGGCATCGGTAACCGCCATTATTACCGCCGAACATGAAGATGGTACCTGTACTGTGTATGTGCCCACCGCACCTATTCCCACCTCGGGATTGGTGTATCACCTGCCCGCCGACTGTATTGAATACCTCGATGCCAGCGTCGAGGCGGCCATGCGCACAGTGGTCGCCTGTGGCAGTGGATCGCAGTTTATTTTAGCTACCAAGTTGCCCGAGCAGGCGACGCAATAATTACTTCTTGTTGCTCTTTTTGGGCTTGCTGGTGGATTTGGCTTTAGCAGTGGGCTGGTCAGTAGACGAAGTCTCTTCGGGGGCTGCCTGCTCGCGACTTTGTACATAGTCAATGGCGTTGGTTACCGCGCGGTTAATTTTATCCACCATTTCGGCCTGTTCCTGTGGCGACATAAAAAAAGTCATATCCACATCGTGGCGTATATAGCGTGGCGGCAAATGATTGAGGGCAACGCAGGCAACATCGGCAAGAAAGTCCCGATCGGCCACGGCGCGTTCGCTGAGATCAAGCGTCGCTTCAATCACCCGGCGCTCATAGTAATTATGTACTGTATCCAGTGCGCTGATCAGATCCAGAGTGCGGCGTCCGGGATTGGCTAGCATGGTTTTCTCCTCGATAAATTTGGGCTCTGTGGACGAGCGCTTTTAGTATAGACGACCGTGCGCCGATTATTGGCTGCGAATGATATCGCGAATAATAAAACGCCCCGGGTGCAGGGCGCTGGCAAGCATTGGATCGGTTGGCAGGGGTTCACCGGTGATCAGGCTGGCCAGTAATTCAGCGCACAGGGGCCCGTAAGCCAATCCCCGGGATCCCAGACCACAGTTGACATAAAGCCCTGGCAAATAGACGGGGTTAATAGCGGGCACCGCCTTGGCATTTTTGGCCAGCGAGGCAAAGTCCCGGCGCCAGGCGTCAGTATCGGGTGCGGGGCCGGTAATGGGCAGATAATCCGGCGTAGTGCAGCGAAAGGCCACCCGGCCATTAATATCACCGGCTGTTGTGCTGAAGCTTGTCGCCAGCGCTGGGCCAAAATCTTGTAGATGCTGCATGTTGGCAAGGTGGTCTTCATGACGCTGGGCGCTGGTGGTTTCGTGCAAGTTAAAGCTGGCTCCCAAGCAGTGATGGCCAGCAGCAGCGGGTGCCAGGTAACCTGAGCCGCAGAGGGCCACGCGCAATTTTTCGCTGGTGGCATTGGCGGCAAGATAGGTAATTTGGCCGCGTACCGGTTTTAACGGTAAGTGTGCCAGCGCTGCAAGTCTACGTGTGTGCTCGGCGCAAGCCACCACTACGATGGCGGCTTCGGCAATCAATTGCTGGTGCAGGTCGCGTACCTGCCAGTAATTATCTGTGCGGGTCAGTGTGGTCGCCTCACAGCCAAGTTGCAGACTAATACCCGGATGATCCAGTTGCCGCTGACACAGATAGCGCGGATTGAGCCAACCACTGGCGGGAAAGTAGAGTCCACCGCAGGGTAGATCGACACCGGCAAGCGCGCTGGCCTCGCTGGTATTCACCCAGCGCACCAGCGTATCGGGGTGACCGAGAGCGGCGACCACGGCTGGGTAGTGATTAGTGGCTTTTGCGTCCAAAGCCAATTGCAGCAGACCGGTAGCTTCACCTGCCGTGGCAGGGCGCAAGGGATCTTGCCACAATGGCCGGTAATAGCGCTCGGCAAATTGCAGTGCCGCCAAGTTGAATGCAGGCAGGGTATCCTGACGATGGCTGAGCTTGGCATACACCAGCCCCTGTGGGTTGCCCGAGGCGGCGCTGGCGATTTCAGCTGCCCGGTCTATGACCGTTACCTGCCAGCCGCGCTCGGCCAGTGCGCGGGCACTTAAACTGCCGGCAATGCCGCTGCCGATAACCACCGCACTTAGCTTACCCTGATGGGTGCCAGCCTGGCGCGTATAGGCGGGCGCGGGCCTGGCAATTGGCAAATCTGGAACAGCGCTCATTTGCGCCCAGACCATCTCGCGCTTACGGCCAAAACCGGGGACGCGTTTCACGTCAAAGCCTGCCGCCCTCAGCCCGCGTTTGACAATGCCAGCGGCGCTGAAGGTAGCCGCCGTGGTATGGAGAGATGATAAATGACCGATGCTGGTAAACAGCTCATCGGTCCACATGGCGGGGTTTTTGGCGGGCGCAAAACCATCCAGAAACCAGGCATCAACCTTCAGAGCTTGGTGGCGAGCCAGCTGAGTCAATGCCGTTGTGGCATCGTCAATAATCAGTGTCAAATTGACCCTACTGCTCAACTGCAGACGGTGGGTAGCGACGCCGGTCATAGCTGGGTAATGTGTCAACAGGTGTCGGCTCAAATCATCCAGCTCGGGCCACAGCGCCAGAGCAAGGGCAAGATCTGTTCGGGTAAGGGGAAATTTTTCGACGCTGATAAAGTGCAATCGGGCGCTATTAGGTGCATGTTCGCGCCATAGCTGCCAGGCGGCGAGAAAATTAAGCCCGGTGCCAAAACCGGTTTCGGCCACAGTGAAAGTCGCTGCCGGACTTAACGCGGCAAAGCGTTCGGCCAGCTGATTGTATTGTAAAAAAACATGACGTGTTTCGGCCAGGCCATTGTCGCGGGAGAAATAAACATCGCCAAAGCTGTCGGACAAGGGCTGGCCACGCTCATCGAACAGCAGTTGTGCGTGACTGAACGTGTCGTCTGACTTGTTCACAGCGCAAATTCGCGAATAAGTTGCCTGCACCAGCGGCTGATGCGCTCATCGGTCTTATCAAATTCGGTTTCGTCATCCAGTGCCAGCCCCACAAATTGACTGCCATCTTTGTTGAGCGCCTTGGAGGCTGTGTATTGATAACCACTGTTGGGCCAGTAGCCGCAGGGCAGGGCGCCCAGTGCCACAATCTTGGCGTGCAGGTAACCCATGGCATCAAGGAACCACTCGGGGTAGCCTACCTGATCGCCGAGGCCGTAAAGCGCAACGCGTTTGCCCTGCCAATTCACATCGTCAATATCGTCCCAGATTTCCTCCCAGTCTTCCTGTAATTCGCCATAGTCCCATGTAGGTATGCCAAGAATAACCCGTTCATAAAAACTGGCGGTGATAATGGGGGTGTCGGCGATATTAAACATGTCCACACGCTCAGCGCCAAGGCAAGCGCGA
>DATBNH010000128.1:0-4596 GCA_036554405.1 Cellvibrionaceae bacterium
CATCCGACATCCGACATCCGACATCCGACATCCGAGATCCGACATCCGACATCCGACATCCGACATCAACTTTTCAACGGTTTGTATTTAACCCGCTTGGGCTGGGCATCTTTGCCTTTACGTTTAACGAAGTCCTCGTGATATTCGGTGTAGTTGCCCTCGAAGAACTCCACTTCCGAATCGCCCTCGTAGGCGAGGATATGGGTGGCAATGCGGTCCAGGAACCAGCGGTCGTGCGAGATCACCAACACGCAACCGGGGAAGGCGAGAATGGCGTCTTCCAACGCGCGCAGTGTTTCTACGTCCAGGTCGTTGGAGGGTTCATCCAGTAGCAGCACGTTGGCGCCTTGCTTTAAGGTATTGGCCAGATGCAGGCGGCCGCGTTCACCGCCCGACAGTTCGCCCACCCGCTTTTGCTGGTCTGAGCCTTTAAAGTTAAAGCGGCCTACATAAGAGCGGCTGGCTACCTCGTAGTTGCCAATGCGCAAAATGTCCTGCCCGTCGGATATGGCCTCCCACACGGTTTTCTTGTCGTCCAGATTTTCGCGGCTCTGCTCCACATAGGCCACCTTCACGGTCTCGCCCAGAGTAATGGTGCCACTGTCGGGCTGTTCGCTACCGGCGATCATGCGAAACAGGGTGGATTTACCGGCACCGTTACCGCCGACAATACCCACCACCGCGCCCTTGGGTATGCTCAGGGTGAGGTTGTCAATTAACAATCGGTCGCCGTAACTCTTGCTCACATTTTCCAGTTCGATCACCTTGTCGCCCAGGCGCTCGCCCGGAGGAATATAGATCTCGTTGGTTTCGTTGCGGGTCTGAAATTCCTGTGATTGCAGCTCATCAAAGCGGTTAAGCCGCGCCTTGCTCTTGGCCTGGCGGCCCTTGGGGTTCTGGCGCACCCACTCCAGTTCCTGCTTCAGGGCTTTCTGGTGGGCGGCCTCACCGCGCTCTTCCTGGGCCAGGCGCGCCTCTTTTTGTTCCAGCCAGTTGGTGTAATTTCCCTCGTAAGGAATGCCGTGGCCGCGATCCAGTTCCAGAATCCAGCCGGCGGCGTTATCGAGGAAGTAACGGTCGTGGGTAATAGCTACCACGGTACCGCTAAAGGCCTGCAGAAACTGCTCCAGCCAGTGTACTGATTCGGCGTCCAGATGGTTAGTGGGTTCGTCCAGCAGCAGCATGTCGGGGCGCGACAGCAACAGGCGGCACAGCGCCACACGGCGGCGTTCACCGCCAGAGAGCTTGGTCACATCCGCATCCCAGGGCGGCAGGCGCAAGGCGTCGGCGGCTACCTCTAAGGTATGATCCAGATTATGGGCATCCCAGGCCTGAATAATGTCTTCAAAGCGCGCCTGTTTTTTGGCCAGGGCATCAAAGTCGGCGTCGGGCTCGGCGTAATCGGCATACACCTGATCCAAACCCTTCAGCGCATCCACCGCCTCGCGCACACCGTCTTCCACATTGCCGCGCACGTCCTTTTCCGGGTCCAGGTGTGGTTCCTGGGGCAGGTAGCCAATTTTGATGTCAGGCATGGGCCGGGCTTCGCCGTTAAAGTCGGTATCCACCCCGGCCATAATCCGCAGCAGGGTAGATTTGCCCGAGCCATTAAGGCCCAATACGCCAATTTTAGCGCCGGGGAAAAATGACAGAGAGATGTCTTTTAAAATTTCACGCTTGGGCGGCACAACTTTGCCGAGCCGGTGCATGCTATATACGTATTGCGCCATGAAGAAAGCCTCTTGCTGATACGGCAGGAAATCAAGTGCGCAAGGTACAATAAAGGGGTTCGCCAGTCCAATACCAATAGATGAATTCGCCTGGCACCGCCCGGTTGCTTGCGCAACAGGGGTGTGGATATATGGATCACTTTTAGCCAACAGGTATCTGTTTGCGCTATGCTGCGCTGCGTGTTGTTGCTGGGGAATTGCCATGATTAATTATCGGTTTACGATCAGCCGGCCTATTCTGACGGCCCTAATAGTTTGTAGCCTGCTGGGTTGTCAGCCGCAGAGCATTGATGATGCTGAGTTTGGCGCTGTTGAATTAGAGCCTTTAGTCCTCTGGTACTCACGTCCTGCCGCCAACTGGAATGAGGCCTTACCGGTAGGCAATGGCCGTTTGGGGGCCATGGTGTTTGGAGGTGTGCAGCAGGAAGTGTTGCAACTGAACGAAGATACCCTTTGGGCCGGCGGCCCCCACAACAATGTTAATCCGTCACTGAAGCCCCACCTGCAACAGGTGACCGATTTGGTGTTGGCCGGTCGTCATGAGCAGGCTCAGGCACTGGCCGATGAGCACCTCTACTCCAGCAGCCACGGTATGCCCTACCAAACGGTGGGTAACTTGCGGATTGATTTTGCTCATGGCGAGCAAGCCGAGGATTACCGCCGCAGTCTGGATATTGGCCAGGCACTGAGCGAAGTGGTATATCGCGTGGCTGGCGTGAACTATCACCGCGAAACTTTTGCTGCGCTGTCGGCGCCAGTGGTGGTGACAAGGCTTACCGCCAGCGAGGCGGGCAAACTGGATATCACTCTCGGCTTTGACAGCCCAATGCACCATCAGGTGCGTGTGGATAACCAGCGTTTGCGTATCGATGGGCGTGGCGCTGATCATGAAGGCGTGGCAGGGAAGGTGCAATTTACTGTATTGGTACATCCGCAGGTGGAAGGTGGTCGTCTGCAAAAAACAGACACAGGGCTTAAGATTCAAGGCGCCGACAGCGTCACCTTATACACCGCGATTGCCACCAACTTTGTTAACTACCGTGATGTAACTGCCGACCCCCTTGTGCGCGCCGAAAAGCATTTGGCCGAGGCCCTCAAGCAGAGCTATGAGCAAACGCGTTATGCGCATATCGCCGCCTACAGCGAACAGTTTAATCGGGTGAGTCTGGATTTGGGCCGCACTGCGGCTGCAGGGCAGCCTACCGATCAGCGAGTGGATAGTTTTGGTGATCAGTACGATCCACACTTGGCGGCGCTGTACTTTCAATTTGGCCGCTACCTGTTAATCAGCAGCTCCCAACCCGGCACCCAGCCGGCTAATTTGCAGGGCATTTGGAATCCGCACACCACACCGCCCTGGGACAGCAAGTACACGCTCAATATTAATGCCGAGATGAATTACTGGCCCGCCGAGTCTACTAATTTGTCTGAGCTGCACCAGCCTTTTTTGGCCATGCTTAAAGATCTGGCTGTAACTGGCAAACAAAGTGCTCGTGAGCTTTACGATGCCGAGGGCTGGATGGTGCACCACAATACCGATGTGTGGCGCATTACCGGCCAGGTAGACCCGCCGTTTTGGGGGCAATCGCTGGGCGCCGCAGCCTGGCTCAGCCAACATATCAACTACCGTTACACCCACACCGGCGACCTTGAGTTTTTGGCCGAGTACTATCCGGTGATGCGCGAGGCAGCACTTTTTTATGTGGATATGTTGCGTGAGCATCCGCAGCATGGCTGGCAGGTTTTGGTGCCTTCAAATTCCCCGGAGAACGATTATCTACACCGCGAGGGAGTGCAGGCCTCCATCGCTGCTGGCACCACTATGGATAACCAGTTGCTGTTTGATCTTTTCTCCCAAGTGATCGAGGCCGCGGAAATACTGGATCGCGATCACGATTTTGCCAAGCAACTGCAACACTTGCGCGAGCGTTTGCCGCCTATGCAGGTGGGGCAATACGGTCAGCTGCAAGAGTGGTTGCAGGACTGGGACAGCCCCGATGACAAACACCGCCATGTATCGCATCTTTACGGTTTGCACCCTGGCAACCAGATTTCTCCCTACCGCCATCCGGCGTTATTCAGTGCGGTGCGTACCAGTATGGAACAGCGGGGCGACGCCTCTACCGGGTGGTCCATGGGCTGGAAAATCAATCTCTGGGCGCGGCTGAAAGACGGCGACCGCGCCTATAAATTACTCACCGACCAGCTGAGTCTGGTCACCGAAGAATCGGTGACCGAAGCGGGCGGTACTTACGCCAACCTGCTGGATGCGCATCCGCCTTTTCAAATTGACGGCAATTTTGGCGTGACCGCCGGCATCGCCGAAATGCTGGTGCAAAGCCACGATGGCGCTATCCATTTATTGCCTGCCCTGCCGAGCGCCTGGCCACAAGGCAGGGTAACCGGGCTGGTAACGCGCGGCGGTTTTGTGATTGATATGGCATGGCGCGAGGGTAAGGTGAATGAGCTGGTTATTCACTCCCGCCTGGGCGGTCCTGTGCAGTTGCGTTTGCATTCACCCCTTGCGCCTGCCGAGGACTATGCACTTACCTCTGTACCCGAGGGCACACAGGCACAGAACCCGCTAATGCAAGTGCCGGTTATTGCGCCGCCGCTTATTCACCATCCAGACGCGGTAGCGCCAGTAACGCTCAAACCCAGCCAGCTATTGGTGCTTGAAACAAAAGCGGGGCAAAGTTATTGGTTTAACCGTTAACGCTGGGGGCGCCGCCTACGCAGCATACGAAGAAAATTTCGGATAATTCATATGGAGTGAGAATGCTCAAGTGATGCTTGACCATTCGCTAGAAATTATGTTCAAGATTTCGCTTAAAACGTACCTATCTGTGTTTATAATTATAATTGT